>JBCCZF010000526.1:0-2785 GCA_039188035.1 Bacteroidota bacterium
ACCGGATATGGCCGCGAATTGGAAACATCCGTGGCCCGAACTCCAAAAAGATCGGCCCCGTCCGATCTAAAGATTACCCGAACCACTTGTGGATACATTCGGGGAGGGCATAGCCTTTTCGTGAAGATCTACACCAATCAGGACCTTGTTGGACACGGTGAAGGAGTGGATGCCACGCCGGGAACCTACCACCTGGTGAAACTGTTCGGGGAGCGATTACGCGGAAAAAATCCTTTGAACGTGAACCGGCTTTTCGAGGATTTACGCAGGCGGGGTTTCTTTGAGGGGGCTCAGGCCGGGATGTATGTTGCCGTGCTGACCGCTATGGAAACGGCCTTATGGGATTTGGCAGGAAAGGCCTTGGGAATCCCGGTATATCAATTGTTGGGCGGTAAGTTTCGGGATAAGATCCGGGTGTATATGGATACGGCCCTGTATCAAAGCAAACTTCCAAAACCTGAGGACTTTGCCCATAGTGCTCGGGAAGCTGTGGATATGGGATTTACGGCGATTAAGTTCGACTTGGATCAAGCCAATGACCCCAACAAGTACGACAAGTACAATTGGACGGCAAGCCCTGCCGAAATACAACGTATGTATGACCAAATGGCCGGGGCCCGGGAGGCGGTCGGCCCCAATATCGACATTTGTGCGGACATGCATGGAAAATATGACACTACTACGGGTGAACAAGTGGCCAAGGTGCTGGAACCCTTGAAACTCATGTGGCTGGAAGAGCCCATTCCTGCAGAAAATGTAGCAGCCTACAAGAAAATAACGGAGTCTACCAGTACGCCTATTTGTGCGGGGGAGAACCATTACTTGGCCCACGGGTTCAGGCCCTTATTGGAGGCAGGGGCAGTGGATGTTATCATGCCGGACCTTCAAAAGGCCGGTGGTCTTGGGGAAGCGCAGCGTATTGCCAATTTGGCGAACCTGTACTACGTTCCTTTTGCGCCCCATATGGTAGCCTCCTATCTGGGCGCCATGGCTTCTTGCCATGTTTGTGCCTCCGTTCCCAATTTTATGGTGTTGGAATGGCAAATCTATTTTCATAAGAATCCCATGTTCAAGGAAATCGTTGACTTCGATGGATCCATGGTGGAGAATGGATTTATTTCACTATCTGAAAAACCTGGGATAGGTGTTGAAATCAATGAGGAAGGTATGCGAAAATATGCCGTAAAGGGGGTTCCCTTTTTTGAATGACGCCCAAAAAGAGGTTTATGGTTTTTTCCTTTGGTGCCGCGATTCCTTAAGGAGCTTTTTTTTCAGTAACAATTTCTTCGGCCACCGCCCAATCATAAAAACGTTGGATCCAAAAGTCCGAAGGCAATCCTTGTTTTTTCATGCCAAAACCATGCCCTCCCTTGGCATACATATGGAGCCCCACGCTTTTTTGGGCCTCCAACCATTTGGCGTAGAGCTCCTGGCTTCCAGCGGCTAGGCCCAGGGGATCATCGGTAGCACAGATGACCAACATGGGTGGGGCATCCGTAGGGGCTTCCTGAGGGGGGTATACGGTCGTCCAGGGATAAACGGGGACGATGAAGTCCGGCCTATTTTCCGGGGAATAGGAATAGCCGACACCCATGGTAACAGCGCCACCCGCGGAAAAGCCCATAAAACCTATTTTGTTCGGGTCTATACCGTATTGGGAAGCGTTTTGGCGTACATAGGCCATAGCAGTTAGGCCGTCCGCTACGGCGTAAGGGAGCAGTTTTCCCGCTTTTTTCACAATGTCCATGGGATTACTTTCCGTGAGTTCCTGAACGCCGTCCTTAGCGGTTGGAACCAAACGATATTTCAGGACAAAGGCCGTTATGCCCTTTTGGATAAGCCATTCGGCCACGGCCGTACCTTCACTTTCAACACTTAAGGCAAAAAGTCCACCACCTGGTGCAACAATTACGGCAGTTCCGTTGGGAGCCCCGGGACGGAAGACCTGCAATGTGGGTTTGGAAACATTGGTTACCACGGGATTATCCCATATTTTGGAATAATAGGCCCTTTCATCTTCGAACCATGTAATGTCCTTGGGAGTATTATGGGGTAAGGAAACCATTTCCTGGGCCATACCAAGCCCGGTGTAAGACATTATAATGCCCATAAAAATATACTTTTTCATACAAACAAAATATTACCCGGAATGAATACAATATCACATCCCTATCCAAAGAAAAACCAGTGCGGCCAAAATGCCGCCGATCAAGGGGCCTACAATAGGAACCCATGCATATGCCCAGTCACTAGATCCTTTTCCCTTTAGGGGCAAAAGGGCGTGCATAATACGCGGTCCCAGATCACGCGCCGGATTGATGGCATAACCGGTTGGTCCGCCCAGTCCAAAACCAATTCCCATGACCAAGAGGGCCACCGGAAGGGCATCCAGGGAGCCCAAGGATATCGGCTGATCTGCCACGGTTCCACCGGCAATAAAGAACACCCCAAATACCAGCGCAAAGGTTCCGATCATTTCGGTCATCAAGTTCCAAAAAGGGCTTCGAATTGCGGGAGAGGTGCAAAAGGTGGCTTTTAAGGCCTCTTGGTCCTCCGTGGCATCGTACTGTTTCTTATAGGTAAGCCAAACCAAGGTAGTACCGGCCATGGCACCCAAGGTCTGGGCCAGCATATACCCCGGCACCAGATGCCAACCGAATTTTCCAATGCTTGCCAATCCCAGGGTAACCGCCGGGTTCAAATGTGCCCCGCTTACGTCCGCACTTACAAAGACCCCTACAAAGACCGAAATACCCCAAGCCAAGGATATGCCCACCCAGCCGGT
>JBCCZF010000527.1:0-2784 GCA_039188035.1 Bacteroidota bacterium
CTTAAACCTCGTCCATTATCGAGCCTTCCGAGGTTTTGATATCAGAGGGTTACAGGAATCCTTATCCCACTTGGGCCTCTCGCGATTGGGCAAGGCGGAAGCCCACCTATTGGCCAGTCTCCAAATGACCAAAAATATACTCGAAGGCTTCATTGATCCCGGAAGAATCCATGTTAAGCAGACCTTTCTGGGTATCGCCCAGGGCAATGCATTGCTAACACGGCATACGGACGCCTTATTGGGAGCCAGACCCCAAAAAAGACCGGTACGCATTATGGTCACCCAACCAACGGAAACCGCAATGCATTCGGAACTGGTTACGGAAATGGTCCAATCGGGGATGGACATTGCCCGAATAAACTGTGCCCATGATACGCCGGAGACCTGGAAAGCCATTATGGGAAATACGCAACGGGCAAACCAGGAGCTTGGTAAGGAAGGAAAGGTCTGTATGGATCTTGGAGGCCCAAAAATACGAGTCGGCACCATCTACAAGGGCTCTAACATGGTCAAATATAAACCTGCCGGGGACGAAAATGGCATACCCAGGGAAGGGGGCGAGCTATTCCTGATTTCCCAAACTTCTGAAAATTCAAATTCCGGAAAGAATACGCTTGTACTCCCGGGGGAATGGATCAATTGCCTGCAACCGGGAAGTACCCTCAAGTTTATGGATGGCCGAGGCAAGTTGCGCAAATTGAAGATCCGTTCCCTATTTGAAGGAGGTGCCATAGCCTATGGCAAAAAAACGGCCTATCTTAAAAAGGGATTGGAGCTCACCACGAAGCACAGAGAAGGAAAAAAAAGCGCATTGATAAAAGAGGTCCACTTTACCACTAACCGTTTTTTGTCCTTGAGGCCCGGGGATATCCTCCGAATGGAAAATGATGCTGCCACGGAAGGGGGTAATTTTCCCCAAACGGACGTTTCAAAACCTCGTATTTCCTGTACTTCCGCCGCAATATACACCTTTGTTAGAATTGGGGAACGTGTGCTTTTTGACGATGGTAAGATCGGTGGAAAAATAATAGCCCTGTATTCCCATAGTATGGAAATCCAAATTACCCATGCCAAAGCCACGGGGGGTATTCTAAAGGAGGATAAGGGCATAAATTTCCCGGATACCGATCTCAAAATAAACGGACTGACCAAGATAGACAAAGGGAATCTTCCCTTTGTGGCGGCCCATGCCGATATTGTGAACCTCTCTTTTGTGAACCGCGGGGAAGATGTTGAGGAATTGCTCAAAGAATTAGATCGCATACCCCAAGGACGTGATCTGGGCATTATATTAAAAATAGAGACCAAATCCGGAATAGCGAATTTAACGGAGATCCTATTGACAGGCATGCGAAGTTATCCCATGGGCCTTATGATCGCTAGAGGGGATTTGGCCGTGGAATGTGGTTGGGAAAATATGGCCATGATCCAGGAAGAAATGCTCTCCCTATGCATGGCTGCGCATATTCCCGTAATTTGGGCTACCCAAGTATTGGAGAACCTTGCAAAAAAAGGAATACCTTCCCGTCCAGAGATTACGGATGCTGCGATGTCCCAAAGGGCGGAATGCGTAATGCTAAATAAAGGGCCCCATATTGTGGAGGCCATAAGATTATTGGATCATATTTTAACCACAATGAGCCAGTACCAATACAAAAAATCGCCCATACTGCCCATTATGGAAACATTCCGTCCCTAGCCCGTGACGTAGTGCATAAATATATGGATACCTACAACCATAGGTTCTACCCGCATTTTGATGGAAGTCCATCCATCCCCCTATCGTTCTAAAACATGGGACTACAGGAAATACGACCTAGGAAGATGTCCACAGAACCAGTATTCTTGATATCGTGGCCCGTTACAAGTGCTCAATCCCAATGCGCTACCGCAAACTTGGGCAGGTGCTACTTTCATTGTACGAGCAGGTCCGTTTTGGCATCAAACTATGTCCGATAGTGCTTTAAAAAAGAGGATATACTCTGGATGGATGGAATTCCAAATCCGTTTTTGGGGAAACGGATCTAAGGAAATCAAAATCCCCGGAAAACCCTGTATGCCCCGGGGACGGGGTTAGCCCTCCTCCTTAGTTTCCAACATCTTGCGGGTAAATAGCGCTTTATCCTTTATTATTTCGGCAATGCCCTCCGGCAACATATCTTCCCAACCTTCCTCATGAGTGACTAATTTCTTAAGCACATCGCGAGAGAAAATATGTAAAATTTCCGGGTCGTAATCGATAATATCCATGACTTTGCCATTGTATTTGAAGAATTTGTACAACTCTTTCATCCGGGGGTGTACCTTGATATTGTTACTGGTCATTATTTGACCCGTTTCTGCATTTATCATAGGATACAGGTAAACCTGCAATTCCTTAAAGAACAACTTGCCAAAGGCCTCCAAAATACCACCGCTCAGGTGCCTATAGTACTTTTCATCAAATACGGCTACCAGGTTGTTCACTCCCATGGTAAGGCCAATATGGGCCTTGGTATAGTTATTCAAGTATTCGACCAAACGATAGTATTCCTGAAATTTGGAAATCATCACCGTGTGCCCCATGGAACACAGGAGTTCCGCCCGATCCAAGAAATCCTGCTCATCTATTTCACCGGCCGCCGATAAATTGTCCAAAGTGATTTCGAAGATAACCATGACCTTATCCTCATCCACTGCCGGATCCCGAAGAAAGATGTCATAGGATTTCTCAAACATATCCATATTCACCTTGGTCACCGGCCTAAAACTTCCCCTAAGGGCCAAAATATTTTTTTTGTACAA
>JBCCZF010000528.1:0-2778 GCA_039188035.1 Bacteroidota bacterium
CCCGAACTAAAAGGTAATGGATTGAACTATCCCTTGCAACGAACGATTAACCTTGGAATTCACATGGGATTCTAAAACTAAAAAAATGGACATGAAAGAAAACATAAAAATGAAAAGGTTTTATTCCAGATTTATAAAATATTACTTTGCCATAGTACTGTTTGTAATGGGAACCTACTCTTGTTCCAACTTTGTGGACGTGGTACCGGAAAACATTGCGGTATTGGATGATGCCTTTGAGACCAGGGATTCCGCCGAACGCTATTTGGCGACCCTGTATGGCTATTTGCCCGATTACAGTTTTAATGGAGGTGATCCGGACAACCCAGCATTGCTTGCCGGGGACGAGGTTTTCTTGAACAGGGGCGGCAATAGAAACCTCTGGGCGGGGCCTACCATAGCACAAGGAGGACAATCACGCACCCAAACCTTTCTTGGCTATTGGGGAATAGGTGGGGTGAGCAATTTGTTCATTGCACTCCGGGATTGCAATATCTTTTTGGACAATTTGGACCAACCTTTTGACCTTCTTGCATTTGAACGGAGACGTTGGGAGGCCGAAGCCAAATTTTTAAAGGCGTACTACCATTTTTATTTGATGCGCATGTACGGTCCCATACCCATTATTGATGAGAATATTGAGGTAAGCGCCGGAGTGGATGCCATACAGGTATCCCGAAGACCCGTGGACGAGGTAACGGATTATATTGTTCAGTTATTGGATGAGGCCATTGAAGGCCTACCTCCAAGGATCACGGATTTTGGCACGGAATTGGGCAGAGCGGATGCTACCATGGCCGCGGCCATTAAAGCTAGGGTATTGGTCTGGGCCGCCAGCCCCTTGTTCAATGGAAACCCGGATTATGCCGGTTTTACGGATAAGGACGGCACCAATCTTTTTAGCACGTCCTTTGACGAACAAAAATGGACCGTAGCGGCAGAGGCCTGTCGAGAGGCCATTGAACTGGCCGAAGGTCAGGGCTATAGGTTATACCGTTTCCCCAATCCAATGCCGGAGTGGTCGGACAGCACCGTAACCAAATTGAGCATTCGGGGAAGTCTTTCCGAGCGTTGGAACGACGAGGTGCTCTGGGGTGCAACCGGCTTTGGATCTCGTGTGGCCTTTCAATTACAAAGCAACGCACAGGCCCGTATCGTCCCCAATCTAAACTCCTCCAGACGCCAGACCGTTGCCTCCATATGGTCGCCCACCCTTCGCATTGCAAAAATGTTCTATACCGAAAATGGGGTGCCGATGGACGAAGATCCCAGTTACGACGAGGATGCCATTTTTGATAGAGCGGTCGCCGATGAAGCCCATAAGAATTATGTAGTGGAAGGTTTTGAGACCGTTGGGCTGCATTTGAACAGGGAACCGCGCTTTTATGCTTCCTTAGGGTTTGATGGGGGTATTTGGTTTGGTCATGGTATTGATGACGAGACACAATCCTTGTTCCCTATGGCAAAAGCTGCAGAACAGGCGGGCAAGGACGACCAACTCCGGTTTGCCCTTTCGGGATATTTTGCAAAAAAGTTGGTCTATTATGAAAATGTCCAAAATGCCCAAACCGGTTCTTATAGCATTCAGTCCTATGCCTGGCCAGTGATTCGTTTGGCGGACCTATATCTCATGTATGCTGAAGCACTTAACGAAAGTGGCCAAACAAGTATGGCCCATGAATGGATCGATCGGGTAAGGGACCGTGCAGGATTGGATGGCGTGGTGACCTCCTGGGCAGACCACTCCAACAATCCGGGCAAACCAAACGACCAAAACGGATTGCGCGAGATCATACAACAAGAGCGCCTTATTGAATTGGTCTTTGAAGGACAACGATTCTGGGATTTGAGACGCTGGAAGTTGGCTGCGGAGTTCCTTAACTCTGACATCGAAGGATGGAATGTGGATGGAGAAACCTATGATACCTTTTATAGGGTGATAAGTAATGGTCAGTTCCGTTTTGTGGCCCCAAGGGATTATTTATGGCCCATCAACGAACAGGATATTATCCGTAATGGCAACCTTGTTCAAAATCCAGGATGGTAATTGTAAAATTAAAAATGATAGTTATGAAAGCAAGTCGTAAACTCAATTTGTACCTTATAATCGGTACAGTGCTTTTTTTCGGTTGCGGGGAAAAGTATGAATCAGGACCGCTGGTTGCGGATGACACCCCCCCTCCACCGGTTACGGATGTAACCATTAGAAATACTCCTGGAGGAGCAATAATCAACTATTCCATACCGGATACGGAAGATCTAATTTTGGTCGAGGCCAGTTTTGTTCGCAATGAAGAAGTGGTTACCACCCGAAGTTCAATTTTCAATAATGAGTTGGAAATAGAAGGGTTGATAAGTACGGAACCCCAGGAAGTGACCTTGGTAGCTGTGGACCGGAGCAATAACCGTTCCACCCCGGTAACCGTAAATATTACCCCGGAACAGGCCCCACTCATTAATTTGTTCGATTCTTTTTCACTGGAGTCCGATTTTGGGGGAATCCGCCTAAACTATGACAACGGTGAAGCCATAACAACGGAAATGCTTCTTTATACAAGGGACAATTCCGGTAATTGGACTTATGACCAATCTGCTTTTGTCATCAATTCGGAATCCAAAAAGGTCACCTTTAGGACCTTTCCCCCAGAGGCCCAGGAGTTTTATGTCATTGCCATAGACCGTTGGAACAATGTTACGCCAAGGCTCACTGCTACCATTACTCCCTTTGAGGAACTACGGATAGACCGATTGAACTTTAGCCCCATTAACCTGATAGGG
>JBCCZF010000529.1:0-2778 GCA_039188035.1 Bacteroidota bacterium
ATGGTATCGGTTTCACCCAGATTCGTTAAATCGATTTTGGCCCCTAGATCGGTATCGGCAAAGCACATTTCCAATAAAGTAGTAATCAATCCACCTGACCCAACATCATGACCAGAAAGGATTTGCCCTACTTTAATTAAATCTTGAATTTGATCAAATGTCTTTTTAAAATAAGCGGGATCTGTAATGGTCGGGGCCTTTTCCCCAATGGCGTTTCGGGTTTGGACAAAGGAAGAGCCGCCCAGTTTATGACTGTCTTTTGAAAGGTTGATATAATAAATGGAACCTTCCCCTTTTTGGAACAGGGGTTCCACCACTCCGGTGATATCGCTGCAATGGCCCGCTGCGGAAATGACTACCGTTCCCGGAGCCAATACCTCGCCATCCGGATACTTCTGTTTCATGGAAAGTGAATCCTTACCGGTGGGTACATTGATACCTAAAGCAATGGAAAAATCGGAAACAGCCTTTACCGCTTTGTAGAGACGGGCATCCTCCCCAGGGTTTCTGCAGGGCCACATCCAATTGGCGGATAAAGAAACGGATTTTAATCCCGCTTCCAGAGGTGCCCAAATGATGTTCGTCAAGGCCTCGGCAATACTGTTCCGGCTTCCCGCTACGGGATCTATCAATCCCGAAATGGGGGAATGGCCAATAGAAGTGGCAATCCCTTCCTTTCCCTTAAAATCCAAGGCCATAACCCCGCAGTTGTTCAAGGGAAGTTGCAAGGGCCCTGCGCATTGTTGTTTGGCCACAAGGCCACCAACACAGCGGTCTACTTTGTTGGTGAGCCAATCCTTACAGGCCACGGCCTCTAATTGAAGTACCTGTTCCAAGTAGTCATGGAAAAACTCTAGGGAATACTCAGGATCGGCATAGGTTGTTGAAACGGAAACGTCGTTCATTATGGTTTTGGGCGAACTGCCAAACATATCGGCCAAGGCCAGATCCATGGGACGTTCGTTTTTCGCATTGGAGGTGAAGCTAAAGCGATGGTCACCGGTTACTTCGCCCACATCGTAAATGGGGGATCTTTCCCTATCTGCAATACGATGTAGCAAACCCAAATCGTCTTGCCCAATCACCAGTCCCATGCGTTCTTGGGACTCGTTGCCGATAATTTCTTTGGCGGATAGCGTAGGATCTCCTATGGGCAATGCATCCAAATGGATTTTGCCCCCGGTTTCCTCTACCAATTCCGAGAGACAGTTGAGATGGCCGCCTGCCCCATGATCATGAATGGATACAATAGGATTTGCCCCGCTTTCCACCAAACCTCGGATGGCATTGGCCGCCCGTTTTTGCATTTCGGGATTAGAACGTTGGACCGCGTTGAGTTCAATGGCGGAGCTAAAGGCTCCTGTATCCGCACTGGATACGGCCGCCCCACCCATGCCAATGCGGTAGTTGTCGCCTCCCAGGATTACAATTTTATCGCCATTCCTTGGGGTATCTTTTAAGGCTTGTTGTGTTTTGCCGTACCCAATGCCCCCGGCTTGCATGATAACCTTGTCATACCCCAATTTTATGCCTTCCTCGTGTTCAAAAGTGAGCACCGAACCGGCGATTAGCGGTTGGCCGAACTTGTTTCCAAAATCGGATGCACCGTTGGAAGCTTTTATAAGAATATCCATTGGGGTTTGGTACAACCATGCGCGTGCCGCCATTCCCTTCTCCCAGGGCCTATCTTCCCCCAATCGGGAGTAGGCCGTCATATAGACCGCCGTTCCCGCTAAGGGTAAGGAACCTTTTCCTCCGGCCAAACGATCCCTGATTTCCCCACCCGAACCCGTAGCGGCGCCATTAAAGGGCTCCACGGTGGTCGGAAAATTATGGGTTTCGGCTTTTAGGGAGAGTACGGAATTGATTTCCTTTTCTTCATAGAAATCGGGTTTGTCCGCAGATTTCGGGGCAAACTGGGTTATTTTAGGCCCTTTAAGGAAGGCTACATTGTCCTTGTAGGCCGATACGATACTGTTCGGATGTGCCTCTGCTGTTTTTTTGATGAGCTTGAACAGGGAAATGGGCATTTCTTCTCCATCGATAACAAAGGTACCGTTGAATATCTTGTGGCGACAATGCTCGGAGTTGACCTGACTGAATCCGAAAACCTCGGAATCCGTCAGTTTTCGCCCTATTTTTTGTGCCAAACCCGATAGATAATCGACTTCCTCATCGCTAAGTGCCAATCCTTCCTGGCTATTGTAGGCCGCAATATCATCAATTTCTTGAATAGGCTCGGGGACGATATCGATGGTATACACCTCTTGATCAAGACCGGAATATTTTTGAAAAAGCATGGGGTCAAAGTCCATGAAATTGCCCTCCACCGCACTGAACCGCTCTATTCTCAAGATTCCCGAAATTCCCATGTTCTGGGTAATCTCGGTGGCATTAGTGCTCCATGGGGTGATCATTGCCGCCCGGGGGCCAACAAAAAAGGCGTCCAGGGACGCCATATGTATCTTAGGTTGGTTGCCAAATAGCCAGCTTAATTTTGCCGTATCGTCGGTCGTGAGTTCTTGCCCCGTCTGTACCGCAAAAACCGTGGTACTGGAATCCCCGAAAAAGTGAATCATTTGCGAATGGAATTGCTTGATTTTGGAAAATGCAAATTTACATTTTTTTAGGGGAACCCATTGGGTGAATAATTAACAGGGAGGGAATGGTTTTGTTGATAAACTTACCCTGCCCGGGTAGGCCAGACCTATATCCCCTTTATACGCCCCTGACTCCCTCTCAATAGAGGGGACACTTGGACGTAATACCTTTTTTGAA
>JBCCZF010000530.1:0-2776 GCA_039188035.1 Bacteroidota bacterium
GATTTGGATTATTTGCACCTGACCTCGAACAATACCATTTTTGGGACCCAAATGCAGGAGCTCCCCAAGACCGAAGTGCCCCTGGTATGCGATATGAGTTCGGACATCTTTTCACGTGAGCTCGATTTTTCCCAGTTTGATTTGATTTATGCCGGGGCCCAAAAAAATATGGGGGCCGCAGGAACCACATTGGTGGTGGTCAAGGAGGAAATCCTTGGAAAGGTAAGCCGGAAAATCCCTTCCATGTTGGACTATCAAGTACATCTTGGCAAGGATAGTATGTTCAATACGCCATCCGTATTTGCCGTTTATACCTGTATGCTAACCTTGGAATGGCTTAAGGACTTTGGAGGAATAGCGGCGATTGCCGAGAGAAACGAAAAAAAGGCGCAATTACTCTATTCGGAAATTGACCTGAATCCGGTTTTTGAGGGATATGCCAAAAAGGAGGACCGTTCCCATATGAATGCTACTTTCAACCTCACTGATCCCGCTCTAAAGGATACCTTTGACGCCCTTTGGAAAGAGGCCGGCATAAACGGTCTCAATGGACACCGTTCCGTAGGGGGATACAGGGCTTCCATGTACAATGCCATGTCCCTCGAAAGTGTGGGCACCCTGGTGGACATTATGAGTGAAATGGAAAGAAAGGGATAATCCCATAAAACCCAAATTATGGGGTTTTAAGGTTACCTAAAGGCCTCTGCCCCTAGCAGGAAAAATAGTTAAAAATCAATTAGTCGGGATAATCTTAAACACATGAAAATACTGGCCAATGACGGTATCGCAAAAACGGGTATAGACACCTTGGAACAATCGGGTTTCGAAGTATTCACCACCAAAGTGGCCCAGGAACAATTGGTGCCCTACATCAATGAAAACAATATCGTTGGCCTCTTGGTACGCAGTGCCACCCAAGTGCGCAGGGATATCATAGACCAATGTCCAGGGCTAAAGCTCATTGGTCGTGGCGGGGTGGGCATGGACAATATTGATGTGGACTATGCCCAGGAAAAAGGACTTTTTGTGATAAATACCCCAGCGGCCTCCTCGGAATCGGTCGCCGAATTGGTGTTCGCCCATTTTTTTGGTGGGGTCCGGTTCCTCTATGATGCCAACCGGCAGATGCCCCTGGAAGGGGACAGTAAATTTAAACAGCTCAAAAAATCCTATGGTGCGGGCGTGGAACTCCGGGGAAAGACTTTGGGCGTCATTGGTTTTGGACGTATAGGACAGGCTACTGCAAAAATTGCCCTCGGGGTAGGCATGAAGGTGATTTATCACGACCCCTTTATGGAACATGCCTCCGTGGAGCTGCGTTTTTTTGATGAACAATCCCTAACTTTTGAGTTTTCCTCAATGTCCAAGGACGAAGTTCTAAGAACGGCAGATTTCCTAACCCTGCATGTTCCTGCACAAAAGGAATACGTAATCGGGAAAAGGGAGTTCGGGCTTATGAAAGAGGGGGTAGGTCTCGTTAATGCCGCCCGTGGAGGTGTTCTGGATGAAGTGGCACTGGTGCAGGCCCTCGAAAATGGAAAAGTACGCTTTGCGGGCCTTGATGTATTTGAATCCGAGCCCAATCCGGAAATCAAGATTTTGATGCACCCCAAAGTCTCCCTCACCCCGCATATTGGAGCTGCAACGGGAGAAGCTCAAGATCGTATTGGCTTGGAGCTGGCCACGCAGATCATTGAATTATTGCGTTAAAACGCTGTTTTTTTGATTTATACATAAAAGCCGCCCCACTTTTTGTACCTTCGGGCGAATTTAAAAACACAAATCATGTCAGGATTATTGGATTTATTAAATAGCCCTATGGGCAAACAAATGATACAAGGTGTAGCCGGGCAGACGGGACAGTCCGAAAATAAAACTGCGGACGTTTTAAGCATGGCAATGCCCCTCCTTTTAGGTGCCATGAAAAAGAACGCCTCCACCCCGCAAGGAGCGGAAGGGCTAATGAACGCCTTGAACAACAAGCACGACGGTAGTATTCTGGACAACTTAAGCGGTCTTTTTGGGGGCGGGGTAGACCAGTCCGTAATGGATGATGGTGCTGGGATCCTTGGGCACGTATTGGGAAGCAAGCAGCCCGAGGTGGAAAGTGCCCTAAGCCAAAAATCAGGTATTGATATGGGCTCCATAGCCAATATCCTTAAAATAGCCGCTCCCATTGTAATGGGAATGCTAGGAAAGGAAAAAGCACAGGGACATGTGAGCGATGCCAATGGCATGAACGGTCTTTTAGGCAGCCTACTTGGCGGGCAGCCCCAACAAAACCAAAGCCTTATTATGAGTTTGATCGACACCGACGGTGATGGCAGTGTGCTGGACGATGTAGCCGAAATGATGTTGGGCAACAATAAAAAAAGTGGTGGTCTTGGCGGTTTGCTCGGTAATCTTTTTAAAGGGTAATTCCAACGTCTTAACTTTATTTAACAGAGCCGCTTGTAAGTACAAGCGGCTTTTTTGTACCTTAAACATAACGAGGACCTGCTTATCGTCCCATTGGCATAAAATTTGATATTTTGATATAAAAAGTAGAGCTATGAAACGATTTATTCTTACAACGGGAGTTTTGGCATTTCTATCAATTCTAATCTATTCCTGTGGAACCACCAAGGAGTCCATTGTTCTATCGGATGCCGAAAAAGAAGCATTTAACCGCGTTGAAAACGATACGGTTACCATTGCAAGTGAGGATTCGGAATATGAAATCATTATAATCGACCCCGGCTTCAATCAGTGGCTATTGACCATCCCCAAGCAACCC
>JBCCZF010000531.1:0-2773 GCA_039188035.1 Bacteroidota bacterium
AACTGAGGCCTATGCATTTTTCCGAGGGCCGCATGGATAATATACCCGTGGTGCGAATTATTATTAATGGCAGTATCGCGGCATCGTTTTTTGTGTTGCTCATTGTCCTGGTAAATCTGTTGAACCTGAATACCTCCACCATGTTCCGCCGTACTAAGGACATTGCGGTACGGAAGATTTTGGGGAGCGGTAAAAAGGGGGTTGTCCTACAGTTTTGTATAGAAAATGGTATTCTCGTTTTCATATCCATTCTTATATCGGGAGGACTTTTTCTGGGAATGTTGCTTCCGAAAATGAATAGTATTTATGGCCCGGATTTTGGCGAGATACAATTTGGCCTGGCAAAAGACTATCCGGTGATTTTGGGTGCCATTGCCTTGGGCCTTTTGGTTACTTTGGTGGTGGGAATACTTCCTACGCTGCGCTTTATATCCGTCCCCGTAGCCATGGGCATTAAAGGCAGGATAGCGGCCGTTAAAGGCAATTTCTTTTTTCGGAATTCCTTTATTATCCTTCAATTTGCCATTGCCATTCTCTTTATATGTGTTGCCATTGTCTTGAACAATCAGATCGGTTTTATGAAAAGTGCCGATGTTGGTTTTGACCGGGAGGATGTTATCGTGGGCAACATCGCCCTGGACTATAGAAATACGGAACAGGCCAATTCGGACTATCGGGTTTTATTGGATCAGCTGGGGGCCAATCCCCGTGTAAAAAGTTTTTCGGCGAGCCAGGTGGTTCCTTCCGATTACTATAATAACTTTAGTCCCTTCCATGACCCGGAGACAAAAACGGACGTCAGGGCCCGATATGCCCATACCGATGCCGACTATCTTAAAACACTGGAAGTGCCTATTATCCAAGGAAGGTACTTTAACGAGGCCATGGATACTGCAGACGATAATGTGGCCGTAATAAACCGCAGTGCCGTGGAGGCCTTTGGCTGGGAATCCATTGAAGGCAAACGGCTACGGTTCAAGAACAGTGATTTTGAAGGCTATCGCGTTGTTGGGGTCATGGAGGATTTTCATTATCGGGACCTGCAACATGGTGTAGAACCCCTAGTGCATTATTACAGGCCCCAAAAGGATTTGGCCGCCCACCGTTTTCTTTCGGTAAGGGTGATGCCCGGCCATGGTAAAGCTGTCCAGGAATTCCTTGAAACGGGGTTTGCATCCATTGCTTCCCGAAGGACCTATGAACAGGGCTATTTGGACGAAAAGGTGAGTAGCCAGTACAATTTGATAGAAGGCATGCTAAAAACCGTTAACGTGGTGGCTTTATTGACGATTTTTATCTCCTGCCTGGGTATGTTCGGCCTTATTTCCTTTATGGCCAAAAGACGGGTAAAGGAAATAGGCGTGCGCAAGGTACTGGGGGCGGGCGTGTTCAAAATCGTAGTTTTGCTGTCCAAGGATTATTTGATTCTAGTGGGCTTGGCATCCATTATAGCTTTCCCCGTTGCCTGGTACGTTATGGATGCTTGGCTGGGCGGTTTTGCCCATAGTATTCCCATGCAATGGTGGATGTTCGCCCTGGGCGGTTTGATCGCTTTTTTGATTACGGGTATAACCTTGGGCATTCAGACGGTTAAATCGGCCATGGCCAACCCGGTGAAGAGTTTACGGACGGAGTAAGGGGCCCCTCTAACCTGCCTCGCCGGCAAGGTGGGCCCTCTGCGCCTTTGGCGGAAGGTGACGCTTACTCGGATGGGTAATATGGGCATTGATAAAAGTGTGGTATGTGGGTGCCTGAGCGGAGTCGAAGGCACCATGGGACCGGATTAAAAAGGGTTTTCCCGGTTGCCGAGCGGCCTGCCCTGAGCGACCTGTGCTGAGCGAAGCCGAAGTAAGTCGAAGCATAGACGGAACCTTGTAGGTCTAAGACGAGAGGGCGAAGACCCCCAAAAGGCTTGTGCAAAACATAGGCATCTAGAACCTTCGGGGTCTAGGCAAAAACAAAGAATTCAAAAGAATAAAATAGATGAAAACAACAATTACATTCCTATTTGCCGGGCTGCTTGGCAGCATAGGGGTTATAGCACAAAACCCCCAAACCTTTGATTTAGGGGATTTTGATGAACTTGAAATAAAGGGCCATGTCGAAGTGTATATAAGCAATGCCACGAGACCTACGATTGAAGTGGCCGCGGAAACAGGAGACCCCGAAGAATACTATGATATTGGAATAAAAAATAATGTATTGCATATCCGATCAAAAGATAAGGGAAGTTCGGAGAAAACCCCTAAAATTAAAGTGTTTGTGGCCCATCCGGGACTTGAGAGCATACAATTGGAGGGAGTGGTCGACATTTTTTCGGACAATCGCCTGGAACAGGAAGCACTGAACTTGGAAGGTTCCGGAATCATTTCAGGAAACCTTGAGCTTAACGTAGAGCAGCTCCTAATCCACCTTGAAGGAATATCCAAACTTACCGTGTCTGGAGAGGCAGCCCAGGCCACTCTGGGGGTCCAAGGAATTGGCAAGATTAGGGCAAAAGAGTTATTCACGGAAAATCTAATTAAGCGCGATAGTGGAATTTCAAAAATAGATATTGGATCCAAAATAACCGTTCCCGACGGTGGGGAACGATCTTCTGTAGTTTTTGAATGCGAAAGCTGTACCCAAAAGAATACCTTTAAGATATCCGGTCCGGAGGACCATACCTATAAAAAAGTGGTTTTTCCCTTAAAAAAGGCTTTACGACCGGGGAACTATACCATGACCTATTGGCAAAATAAGGTACAACAGATCCATTTGCCCTTTACGGTGG
>JBCCZF010000532.1:0-2742 GCA_039188035.1 Bacteroidota bacterium
ATTCTTCGTATCTTGGACATAGAGTTTTTAAATTAAAACCCCGTTTTTCGAGCTAGAGACTCATTTTCGGGGTTTTGTTCTATCCAAGATACATATTATTTATCTGATAATCAAGTATTTAAACTACTTCTGAATGTGCCTTTAAAAATACTGCCCTATTCCAAAGACAATACCCCCTGGTGAAGAATCATGGGTAATTAACCCATACCCATAATCTATTCGGAATATGGCGTTGAAAATTCGCTTGTGAATAAAACGAAGGCCCAGCCCGGGATACACCCTAACATTTTCGTAGTTGACAAAATCGGAGAAACTACCTCCCGGCAAACGCCAAGACCCACCATCCACAAAAAGATTGCCTTGAAGTACAAACCAATCCTTTTCTACAAGGGTATGCCTGTATTCGGTATTCAGTACGATGGCTCCGGTACCCCGATCGATCAATATACCAACACCCCTAACATTCAGATTGTTATCCAGGGCAAACGGAGCAAAGGGTGTTTCCACGTTATCGGAAATCCCAAAACGCAGCCTATTGGCCCAATTCCCTTTTTGACCCACCCGTTTAAAAAACATAAAGTCGTTAAAGCCGATCCAAAATCCAGGCAATCGATTATCGCTACTACGCACATACTGAAAGTTGAGCAAACTTCGAAACCCGGAAAGATACTGATAATGGTATCGTAGGGCATCAAAGTCATAAATAAGTTTAAACAGGTATTTATCCACGTTCAGTTCCCGGGGTACCTCCGGGGAGGTGGCCCCGGTAATGTACTCATAGTCTTCGGTAAAGAGGTTAAGTCCAAACTCCACCCTATTCTTAAAGTTAAATTGATGCAATAGCAAGGCTTCAAAGGCCCGGTTATTGTAACGATAGTCTGCCGTTCCCTGTTCCAAGAATACAGGTTCCCGAGTGGTAAAATCCTGAAAGGTCAATGCTATCCCAGTCTTTCTCCCGAAAAGATTGGGAGCCCTCACATTTATGCCATAGGAGTTAAAAACATCCCTCTGGTAAAAAACCCCCAAGGCAATATTACGACCCAGGACATTAAATTCTTGAAGCCCTAAGCGAAAGGCGAGTTCGTCATTTACCGTACTATAAAAGTTGGCAAAGGGAATCAAAGTGAAATTTTCCTCCACCGTAAATGTAAGTTGGTAGCGTTCTTCTTCTAACGGGGAGACCTCAAAATAAGCGTGGGAAATGGCCGGCAACCGTTTTAGGCGCTGTACATCACGTTCAATACGAATCGAATCCAGTTTTTCCCCTTCACGGGTCTCCAGGATGTTCTTTAAAAATTGGGGCTTGGTCTTTTCCGCACCTCGTATAACTATGGTTTGCAGTGTGCGCTGCCCATAGGTCTCCAATCCAAAAAGAAACAGGCAGATTGCACAAAGTAATCGCATAGGAAAGGGATTAATTATCCTGGAGGCTAAAAGGAACTTCAACAAAAAGGTTTACCCAGTTATCCTCGCTAACCCCCATAAGGGTAAATCCATAGGAATCTCCGCGAATCAATTCAGGGGGCTGGTCCCGGGTTATATTCAAAGTCACGTTTTCGGTATTATAATATTGAAAGATGCGTTCGGCGGTATAGGTTCCGGACAACAGGTCGTTATCCATATTGGATATTACTTGAAAGTAAATAACCGTATCCGTAAGGGAGCCGTCCTGCCATGAAAAGGTGGGTGTGAGGGTACTCAGATCCGTTAGGGTCACATTTTGCGGGAGGTACTCCGTAGGTTTTGAGTCCCTTTTGATCCGGATTGGATTGCACGAATGAATACTACCTGCTTCCTCAAAGGAAACAATGACCCAGTGGCCCTCGGCCACTTCGGAAGGTATTCGACTTAAATACCCATTGAATAAATCTTCCACAGGTAACGACCCCTCCATATATGCGGAAAAATCATCCTTCTCCGCTTCTAGGGAGGTAGTTTCAAAATAGCGTATGTTGGTAGCCCCCGGTCTTGGATATAAAAAGACATCCGTACGCTGGGCCGAGGGGTCACTGGCCGCGCAAGCAATTACATTTCCCTCAACATAATCCCTACCCTGAAGAGCTGCCAATAAGGTACCATTCGCTATCTCTTGATCCGTAGAGCAACCTAAAAGGCATAACACAAAAAATAGGATTACAAAAGGTCTCAAGGTATATGTGATTTATAGAAGGTCTGTATGGTGGCCTGGGCCGGTTTGTTTTGGGGGGTAAATCGATTATCCCCGGTTCCCCCGGACTGTTCATGGTTTATGAACCATTTCCAAATATAGCCTCCTGCAAACCAATCCTCTGTCCAAAATTCGTCAAAGACCACCTGGGTAGCCCTGGCCTGGGCCTGCAAATTGATCTTGTCCTGATTCCGGTCCACCAACCAGGGTTTCTTTGCCGTATAGTCCATACTACGGTAGCCAAACTCGGTGAACAATACGGGGCGATCCACTTTTTCCGACAATTCTTTCATAGCGGTCTTCCACTTTTGCCATCCTTGTTTCAACTGTTCTTTGGAGGGATCTTTTTCCTCCGAAAGGGGGAAATACGCGTCTACCCCTATATAGTCCAGTTGATCCCAAAAAGGGGTTCGTTTGTATTCGTCCCAATTCGCGGCGTAGGTCAATTTTCCGGAATATAGGGTACGTATTTCACGAATCAGTGCTGTCCAATACGCCGGTCTGGCCTCCACAAACTGTTCCAATTCGGTACCAATGCAGAGCAGGGGAGCCCTGGTTTTTTCCGCCAAACGCGC
>JBCCZF010000533.1:0-2732 GCA_039188035.1 Bacteroidota bacterium
ATCTGGGAACCCGGCAAGAAGGCCTCTATGCCAAAAACGTCTACGATCATACCTCCCTTGGTCCTGCATTTTACAAAACCACTGACAATTTCTTCCTTGTCATGGGCATTGTTCACACGCTCCCAGGCCTTGATTACCCGAGCTTTTCGGTGGGAAAGCACAAGTTGGCCACTTTTGTCCTCCCGGATATCGATAAGTACTTCTACCTTGTCCCCTACCTTTAGATGCGGGTTATAGCGAAACTCGTTTAGGGAAATAACCCCTTCCGATTTTGCATTGATATCTATGATTGCCTCGCGTTCGGTCATATGGACCACCTGGCCTTCCACGACTTCCTCGTCCGCGGTATCCACAAAATTTTCGGCAACCAAATCCTCAAATTCCTGAAGTTTGGCGTCCTCTACGCGCTCAATGCCTTGTTCGTATTTTTCCCAATCAAAATTCTCCAAAAATTCCTGGGGATCCTGTTGTACAGGAGCTTCTGTTGGGGTCTCTACTGGGGCCTCCACGGTTTCCTCAACCGGGGCCGTTGCTTTTTCCTCAGCCATATGCTGATTTCACATTTGTATTCCATGGGGTTACAGGAGACGGGACAATAGCCATGGAAGCTGTTAATTACTAGATACATTAAATCCTTTTTCGCTCCTGATACTTTGTCAAAAAAGGATTGCAAAAATACAATTAATTAATGGTTTTACCAATAGCCCATAAAAACAAAAACAGCTAGAGGGCATTTCCTATTTTTTTTAACGTAATTCCCTGGGGATTCGTTATCTTGAACCCCGTATATTAACCGTTTAAATAAAATACAACTATGAGCGTAAAAGCAAAGTATCAACCTGTTTTGAATCTAGGTGAGGAACTGGGAATAAAAGATGGTAATGTCACCGAGGAAGGTGGTGTCCTTAAGATTAAAGGCGAGGCGGGTACACAATATGAAAAAAATCTGTTGTGGGACAAGATAAAGGAAGTTGGCGGGGAGAGTCCTTCTGATATTATGGCCAATATATCGGTATCGGACACCTCTGTATTCCATAGGCATACCGTAAAAAGTGGGGAATCCTTAAGTAAAATCGCGAAGCATTACTATGGCGATCCCATGAAGTATACCCAAATATTTGAGGCCAATACCGATCAATTGAAAAATCCGGATCTTATACATCCCGATCAGGTGCTCGTTATTCCCAATCCATAGGATAGTAGCATTTCAAAAGATAAAGAACGGGTGCCTAAGGGGCGCCCTTTTTGTTTGCAATAATACGCAGACAGTAGTTATACAAACGTTCAAACTGTTCCTCCAGGCCCATATCGCTATTATCGAACACAACGGCATCATCCGCTTTTTTTAAGGGGGAGTGCTTTCTCCCGGAGTCTATTTTGTCCCTCTGTTGCACGTTACCAAGAACCTCCTCATAAGTAACCTTGTCCCCTCTATCCAGAAGTTCCTTATATCTTCTGTAGGCCCGCTTTTCCGGGGATGCAGTCATAAAAACCTTTAGCTCCGCATTAGGAAACACTACAGTACCAATGTCCCTCCCGTCCATTACCACCCCTTTTTCCTTGCCCATTTCCCGTTGCATGTCTACCAATTTCTCCCGCACCTCCTTGATTCGGGCCACCTGACTTACCTGTTTGGACACTTCCATGGTTCGGATGGCACGTTCCACATTTTCACCATTCAGGTACATTGCTACGCTTTCTTCTCTTGGATCACGCACAAACTTCAGGTAAATTTTAGGTAAATTTTGAACCAGAGCGTTCGGATAGTCTTCATTTCCCATATCCAAAAGCCCGACCCGCTGGGCATATAGGGTCACTGCCCTGTACATGGCGCCTGTATCGATATACACATAACCCAATGTTTTGGCCAATCGTTTGGCTATAGTGCTTTTCCCGGTAGACGAGTAACCGTCTATTGCGATCGTAATTTTTCGCATAGGTCAAAAATAGGGAGAATTACCAAATCCCCCTGAAGTATATTAGGATACGTTTTCTTTTCTGAACCAGGACAGGTCGTTAAAGCTTTTTTGCATTTTTTACCTTTCTCTGGGTCAATGCGGTATCTATGACCTCGTGCATGTCCGTTACATAATGAAAAGTAAGTCCCTTTAAATACTCCGATTTTATTTCCTCAATATCCTTTTTGTTTTCGGCACAGAGGATAATTTCTTTGATCCGGGCGCGCTTGGCCGCCAAAATTTTCTCTTTGATTCCCCCCACGGGCAGTACTTTTCCGCGAAGTGTAATTTCTCCTGTCATGGCCAGGCTCTTTTTTACTTTTTTCTGCGTAAATAGGGAAACCAAGGAGGTGAGCATGGTAATTCCAGCACTGGGTCCATCCTTGGGCGTGGCACCCTCCGGTACATGGATATGCACATTGTATCGGTCGAACGCCTCCGGATCTATCCCAAAACCTTCCGCATTGGATTTGATAAACTCCATGGCAATGGTGGCCGATTCCCTCATAACCTTACCGAGGTTTCCGGTTATGTTAAGGTTTCCCTTCCCCTTGGACAAAATAGATTCAATGAACAGGATATCCCCCCCAACACTGGTCCAGGCGAGTCCGGTGACCACCCCGGCCACCTCATTACTTTCGTATTTGTCCCTTTCCAAACGGGCGGGGCCCAATATTTTGGTTATATCGGCATTGCTAACCTTAATGGAATAGGCTTCTTCTGTGGCAATGTTCTTGGCCGCGTAACGTACCATCTTGGCGATTTGTTTTTCCA
>JBCCZF010000534.1:0-2730 GCA_039188035.1 Bacteroidota bacterium
GGCCAAGCCCCGGAAGAATCCCTGGAGGCCGAAATGAAAATAGGGAATGTACACTATCTGGATTTCTTCGACATAGCGCTATTGGCCGGGAGAAACTTCCATTCTTACAAAGAGGCCTTTGATGAATTTATAGTGAACGAAACCCTTTTGCAATCCTATGGGTGGACGCCGGAAGAGGCCATTGGAAAAAAAATTCAGATCAATGAGGGCGAGGCTACTATAGTGGGTGTAGTCAAAGACTTCCATAACAATTCGTTGCAATATGAAATATCGCCCTGTATTTTTTTAAACTGGATCTACTTCCAAAACAAAGCGTTTATACGAATGGATAAGCGCAAGTTTTCCGGTGTAGCACAAATCAAGGCCTATTGGGAGGAACTCTTTACAAACAGTGTCTTCAAAAAACAATTTTTGGATGATGCCATAGAAAAGGAATATTTGATCGAGGGTTTGGTGTTTAATGGATTTACGGCCTTCTCCATCTTGTCCGTGTTAATAGGTTGCCTAGGCCTTTTTGGTTTGATGTCCTTTGTCCTTTCCCAAAAAAGTAAGGAAATCGGCATTCGAAAAGTTTTAGGGGCTTCATTGTTGGAAAACGTCTCACTCTTTTCAAGGGAGTACATTAAAGTAGTTGGGTTGTCCTTTGTTATTGCATCGCCCTTGGTATATTATTTTATGGGGAATTGGCTGGAAGGCTTTTCATATGGGATACGGCCCACTTTTTGGATGTTTCTTTTGGGCGGTCTTATTACCCTTGGTATTTCCTTGGCTACTTGTAGCTGGCAATCTTTCAAAGCCGCCATGGCCAGTCCGGTAAAAAGTTTGCGGACGGAGTAATTTAGAGATGGGATATTGGATTTTAGACGTAACACATAGGACATAGGAGGGGGAATGGGATGGTCAAGTGTTACTAAAATGTCAGATTTCGTGACCCGCCCTGAGCCTGTCTTGTTGGCCGGAAAGGCTCATGTGATTGACTTTCAAGGTTTCTTTCGATGTAGGATGGGAGAGGAAATCGAAGCCAAAAATCGCATCCATTATTCCCGTTAATCCTTGGCAAGGTCTGCCATAAGTCCATCCTCCACCAAGGGAATGCGAAAACGTTCTACTTCGGAATCAATATGTTCCTTGGCAAATATGGTTTCGGCCCTTCGCAAGATTTCGGGGTGCATAGAAGCGATATTATGGGCCTCCTGAGGATCTTCTCGAAGATTATACAGTTCCAAGGTAGGCTCTTTTTTGTTTTTAAGGTTCCCGCGAACCACCTTCCAATCTCCCATACGAATGGCCACTTGCCCTCCGTATTCCGGATATTCCCAGAAGAGAAAATCGTGTTCTTGCTGTTTTCCCTTTTTGGGGATCAAGGTGGGTAAAAAACTAACCCCATCCGATTTATCCGGTAGTGAAAAACCCAAAAGATCGGAAAGTGTGGCAAGGACATCATATTGGGCCGATATATGATCCGAGGTGGAACCTGCTTGGATACGGCCCGGCCATGTAGCGATCATAGGTACACGGATGCCCCCTTCATACAAAAAGCCCTTCCCTTTACCGTATTCCTCCCCAAAAGGGCCTGAGCTGTTGAAAAAGAGACCGTCCGTACCTCCGGAATACGTAACCCCATTGTCCGAACTGAAAATGATCAAGGTGTTATTGTACAATCCTTCCTGTTTAAGATAAGCCACCAGTTTGCCCAGATTTTCGTCCAAATACGAAATCATCGCCGCATAACCGGCCCTGGGAGCAGGATGTGGGAAATACCCTTTTTTACCCAAATAGGGTTCTTCTTCCCCAAACTTCTTACGATAATAATCTACCCATTTTTTTGGGGCCTGAATCGGGTTGTGGGGAAGGGGGGAGGCCCAATACAAGAAGAAGGGATTGCTTTTGTGCGATTCCACAAAATCCATCATTTCCTTGAACATTACCTCGGGAGCGTAGGTATTCAATGTATACGGGGCATAACTTTTAAGGTCTTGGGAATCCGCTCCTTTTTGGAGTTTGGTACTGGGTGCAATAGTATCGTTCCCCAAAGGAAAACGTACTTCATTTTTGTACAGATGAACCGGATAATAGGTATGTGCTTGTCTTTGACAGTTATAACCGAAAAAGAAGTCGAAACCCATTTGGGTGGGTATGCTTTGGGTATGCGGTGCTCCCAGCCCCCATTTACCGACCATTCCTGTGGCGTACCCATCTTCTTGTAATAGTTTGGGGAAGAAGATGGTGCCTTGGGGAATGGGCCTTTGCCCTTCCAAGGTAGAATCCAGGACTGCAGCCCTATAATCCCATACCGGACCTCTATCTGCCCATTCGTCGTTACCCCTTATGTAGGCGTGGCCCGAGTGTTTACCGGTAAGCAGCATATAGCGTGCCGGGGCACAGACCGGGGCACTGGTATAGTGTTGGGTAAAGCACATGCCGTCCCGGGCCAGGGCATCAATGTTCGGGGTCTCTATTCTTTGCTGACCGTAGATTCCCAATTCCCCATAGCCTAGATCGTCCGCCAATATGTAAATAATATTCGGTTTTTCAGGCTGGGCCTTTGGTGATTTACAGCTAAAACTGAAAAGGGAAAGTAGGGCAAAAAGAATGCTCCATGAGAAGAGTCCTTTACGGCTAAGTCGATTCATTTTTATATATGTTTAGGTTATTCCGGGTGTGCATTGCAGTACTACCACGATTGTACGTGGCGTTTAGGTTTCGGTAGGGTATAATGGGAACGCATAA
>JBCCZF010000535.1:0-2725 GCA_039188035.1 Bacteroidota bacterium
GCCACATGGGCAAGCAAGGCCGCTGCTGTAGTTGCCGACGTAACCCAGCTAGAACCGGAAAAACGAAAAGAAGTGAAAGAAAAGAGCATCTTAAATGCCAGACGTTTTGACCGGGACAAGGCCCTAGATGCAATTGAGAAAATCTATAAAACTATTTTGGAAAAGGAAACCAAATGAAGGTGCTTCATGTTATAGACAAAATGGATCCCAAAAAAGGAGGTGTTTGCCAAGCTGTACGTACCATGGCCAAAGGTTTGGAAGTGTTTGGGGTACAGAACGAGGTGGTAAGTGTAGACAATCCCCGATCGTCCTTTTTAAAACAGGATACATTACAAATCCATGCATTGGGTCCAGCGGAAAATGTTTGGTCCCACTCCTCAAGGCTATATCCATGGATGGTGGCGAATTTAGATCGGTTTCAGGTGGTCATTTCCCATGGCCTTTGGCAGTATCCAGGGTATTGCGTAATAAGGGCCCTAAAGAAGCTTTGGGGAAGAACCTCCATGACCAGGCAAATGAATGGGAAGGAAATCCGGTTTTTTGTTATGCCCCATGGCATGTTGGATCCCTATTTCCAAAAGGCCCCCGACCGAAAATTAAAAGCTATCCGCAATCACTTATACTGGAAAATCGTAGAGTCCATGGTTGTCCATAGGGCCGATGCTATTTTGTTTACGGCCGAAAAAGAGCGTTTGCTTGCAAAAACTCCTTTTAGGCCTTATCAACCTAAAAAGGAACTGGTAATAGGTTTAGGTGTCGAGGAGCCCCCGCATTTTTCGGCCTCCATGAAAGAAGCCTTTTTGGCACGATGCCCCCAAGTGAAGAATAATCCCTATTTGCTCTTCCTTGGAAGGATCCATCAAAAAAAGGGACTTGATTTTCTGATACAGGCGTATGGGCTGCTTTTAGAACGCTCGGCCATGGCTTCCAGTAAACTTGTAAAAAAGCTGCCGCAACTGGTTATTGCCGGTCCTGGGGAGGAAAGTCCGTTTGGTCAAAACCTAAAGAGGCTAATTGCTGCAAACAACCTCAAGCAGCATGTGTTTTTTCCCGGAATGCTTAAGGATAAGGCCAAGTGGGGCGCATTTTATGGAGCCGAGGCGGTACTCTTACCGAGTCATCAGGAAAATTTTGGCATTGGGGTGGTAGAGGCCCTTGCCTGCGGTATACCCGTTCTTATTTCGAACCAGGTCAATATTTGGAAGGAAATCAACGGTGCAAAAGGAGGTTTGGTGGCAAAAGATTCCCTCAGTGGGGTCCTTGAGTTGCTTAACCATTGGATGAGCACTCCTTTAAATGAACGGAAGACTATGGGACACAATGCCCGACAAGTCTTTGAACGGCACTTCGCCATGGAGAAAGCCAGTCAAACGTTATTGGATGCTATTTCTGATTAGCTTTGTAACCGAAAAACATATGGCAAAAGAAAATCGGAAATCCAAGGTAAGGCTTAATGAGTTCGACCCCAAAAAGGGTTTGGAACGGGGCGCCCCAAAATGGAAGGAGATTCTATGGTATGTGGTTAAGGTACTGTTTTTTACTTCGCCACTGCCCTATCCCTATGCCTTCAAATGTGGGTTGTTGCGAATTTTTGGGGCACAAATAGGGCGTCAGGTTGTTATTAAACCTAAGGTAAACATTCATTTCCCCTGGAAATTAGTCCTGGGGAACAATGTATGGATTGGAGAAGAGGTTTTCATTCTAAATTTTGAGTCACTACGGATTGGCAACAATGTATGCATTTCGCAACGTACCTTTTTATGTGGAGGGAACCACAACTACCTAGAGCCTTCAATGCCCTATAGGAACGGGCCAATTACGCTAATGGACGGCTGCTGGGTGGGAGCCAATTGTTTTGTAGGACCAGGGGTGACCATAGGCATTGATACCGTAGTTACCGTAGGATCCCAAGTTACCGGGAGCTTAGGGGATAATTTGGTATGCAGTATCCCCGTAACACCCTCGTTAAAAGAACGTTGGAAGTAAACTTGGGCAAGTCGGTATTACTTATTGGTTACAATTTTTCCCCGGAGTTGACCGGAATAGGAAAGTACAGCGGGGAAATGGTTCAATGGCTCGCCAAAAAGGGGTATGCCTGCACCGTACTTACCACATATCCCTACTATCCCCATTGGAAAGTTCAACATCCCTACCGGAAGAATCGGTTTTGGTTCAAGAAAGAGGTAATATCCCATCCTCAACAGGGCAAAGTTACCATATATCGGTGCCCCATATACGTTCCAGCATTACCTTCCGGAAAAAAAAGAATGCTCCTGGATCTTTCCTTTTTCGTTTCAGCGATGATTCCCCTGCTTAAACTTATTTGGTCCAAGAAATTTGATAGTGTCATCACAATCGCTCCATCCTTTCAATTAGGTTTTCTTGGCCTTTTGTACAAAACATTTCGCAAGGCAAATCATATTTATCATATTCAGGATTTGCAAATCGAAGTGGCCCGAGACCTGGGAATGATTCGCTCCCCAAGAATTATCCGGATTTTATTACGATTGGAAAAGTTTATCATGGAACATAGTGAAGTGGTTAGTAGCATTTCCGAAGGGATGTTGTCCAAAATCAAGAAAAAGACAAATACGGGGGTTATTTTGTTTCCCAATTGGGTAGACACCAGTTTCTTTTTCCCAATAACTGATCAAAACACGTTAAAACCGCGATTCGGTTTTGCCTCCACGGATAAAATTGTGCTTTATTCCGGTGCGGTAGGTGA
>JBCCZF010000536.1:0-2723 GCA_039188035.1 Bacteroidota bacterium
AAAGGCGCATGACCACCCGCTCTTGCCCAAATACATTCAAGGCGTACCTGCCCAACTGGTATAATCAGGTTCTAAAAATAAAATCTAAACAGGCCCTTAAAAAAGTAGGTTGTCCAAGATAAGGTCATTTAGGGACACCATACCTATGTATTCCCCATTTTCTTCGACCGGAGCGGCCCGAAAACCTACTTTCATAAGTAGTCCGGCCACATAGCGTACTTCCATATCAGCAGGGATGGAGATAACCGGTTTGGTCATAATTTCAAACACATTCACTTCTTCGGACGTCTTGTCCGGAATAATAACGCTGTTGATGAAATCGTGAATGACCACAATTCCATAGGCATCTTGGGGATGTCTTTTTTTTACGATCAAGGACTCCACATTTTCCCTGCGCATCACTTCTACCGCTTCCTTGGCCGTTGCCATGCCGTCTATTAAAACCACCCTTTTGGTCATGACGTCCTTGGCGGCTTGAAAGCCTCTTTTTGTATCCATACTACCCTAATTTATTTTAGCTCCCGAAGTCTATAAGTAGTTGTCCCGGGCTTGTTTCTTAAATTCTTTCATTTGACTTTCCAAACCAGCGATGTGTTCAATAGGTAGAACAAAGGCGATGCCCGTTCCCGGTTCATCAAACCGTCCAGCGGCCTTGATTACATTCAACAATTTTTCCACCACATGTTCTTCTACCAAAAACACCAAAATATCCGTCTTGTCCTCAATGCTTAATCCAAAAAAAGACTTGGCCTCATGAATCCCTGTTCCCCTAGCCGGGATAATAGTGGCGCCGGTTGCTCCTGCTTTTTTCATGGCATCTACCACATCGTCGCAGATGCTAGGCTTTACAAAAGCCATAATTAACTTAAACTGCATCCTTTTCTATTTTTAGTTTCCATTTTTTTCTTTGAACCCATTCGGGTTTTTCGATTAGCTGAAAATTCATTTTTTTCAGTAGTATCGCACCATTTGGCTTCTCAAGGGATACGCCCATAGGGTTTAATCCTACCGCCCGGTTCTATTTTTTCCTTCCTACTGGCAAGGTAGTGCACTCAACATCCCGGGTATTCGGGACAACAGGACTAAGGACCTCTTTCCCGGTAACTACCAGGACGCTTAGATCCAAAAAATCTAAATGAGTTCGTTTTTAATGCCATAAATTGGGCATAGCCAAGAACCGTTATGATGGGAAAAAGACTGGCAAAGGCGATAAGGCCAAAGCCATCCAAGGCCGGATTTCTCCCTGGAACGGCCTGGGACAGCCCCAACCCCAAAGCGGCTACAAGGGGCACCGTAACGGTAGACGTTGTTACTCCTCCAGAATCATAGGCAAGGGCTATAAGTCTTTTGGGGGCAAATATCGTTTGTACGATGACCACCACATACCCCACCAATATATATAGGAACAAAGGGGTTCCTGTAACGATACGAAAAGTTCCCAGGGCCAGGGCCAGGGCCACGCCCAGGGCAACCGTGATACGCAGGCCCCATGGGCTTATGGTACCGGCGGAAACTTCACCTGCCTTAATGGCCACCGCAATTAGGGAAGGTTCTGCAATGGTTGTGGAGAACCCGATCAAGGCGGCAAAAATATAAATCCAATAATAGGAGCGCCAATCGGTCAATTCATGTCCCCCAGCCGCAATAAAAGCGGGGTCGGACAATTGCATGGCCATTATCTTCCCCAACGGAAACAGGGCCTTTTCCAATCCCAAAAGAAAAAGAGCCAGACCTATAACCACATAGATCCCGCCCAAAATTACCTTCTTTAGATGGGGTATGGGCTTTTTTAGAACGACCCACTGAAAAAAAACGATCAAACCCAAAATGGGCAGCACATCCCTAATGGTATATAGAAGTATCCAAAAAAAGTCGACTATAAAATCGTACATAGCAACATTAAAACCAGAATAGGCCATAGGCCATTACAAAAACCATGGGTAGCAACGAGGCAAACGCAATAAGTCCAAAGCCATCCAAGAGCGGACTACGCCCTTTAATTACGGTTGCCAGGCCAACACCCAAGGCCGTAACCAAAGGTACGGTTATGGTGGACGTGGTAACCCCTCCGGCATCGTAGGCAAGCCCAATAATTTCCTTTGGGGCGATAAGCGTCATTCCCATGACCAATATATATCCTCCAATAATAAGGTAGTACAATGGCCACCCCTTTAAAATACGTAACACCCCAATAACGATGGCCAGCCCCACTGAAAAGGCCACTGCCAAACGCAGGCCCAACGCGTAGGCCTTCATGGTTTTGGGGTTTGTGGATATAAGGCCTGCCTCCGAGGATATTACCGACGCCTCCTTGGCCACGGCAATTAAGGCCGGTTCCGCCACGGTGGTGGAAAATCCCAAGGCAAAGGAAAAAATCATAAGCCATAGCAAGCTCCCCTTCTTAGCCAAGGCATAGGCCATGGTCTCGCCAATTGGGAAGAGGCCTATTTCCAATCCCTCAATAAAAAGCATTAATCCCAGGATTACAAAAAGAATCCCGACAATAACCTCCCCTATTTGGGGAAGAGGTTGTTGAATTACAACGGTTTGAAAAAAAACAACAACTAAAATTATGGGGATCAAGTCGGTAACTGCAGCCCATAACTTTTTAGAAACATTAAGGATATATGTCCTATACCTCACCTAGCCCCATTTTGTTCATTATACCCTTGGTTAAAAACCGGAGTCCAAAAACTATATTCAGGTCGTTATTACCCCTATCC
>JBCCZF010000537.1:0-2722 GCA_039188035.1 Bacteroidota bacterium
CCACGTTATACCACCGAAAAGGGTGTGGGCATACAAAGTAGCTTTAAGGACATTAAGGACAATCACAACATCAAGAAAGTCATCACCTCTATGAACAATGTACTCGTCCTTTTAAAAAACAGCGACACCTATTTTACCATAAGCAAGGAAGAACTGCCCGCCAATCTGCGGTATTCCTCCAATACCAAGGTGGAAGCGGTCCAGATTCCGGACAAGGCCAAGATCAAATATATGATGGTGGGATGGGATTGAAAGTTCAAATTCAAAAATCAAACGCAAACTCAAGTGCAAGTACAAGCTCAAGTATCAAGTTCAAGTTCATGCTTCGGCTACGATCAGCATCCGGTTTGGATTTAGAAGTTGAGGAGTTTATCAGTTTATGAGTGTGTGCTCATTTACCGGACACTGCGAACCGCTGCTGCCCACTATTTATGGCTTGTGGGAAATAAAATTCAAGTTCAAACTCAAATAACTCATTTTCAAATTGGCCCATTGATACCTTGTTCCATTTTCACATCGATTCGTTTTCAGATTTTCAAATTGACCCATTTTCAAATGGACAACCCGCAGCCCGGAATTCATAAACCATCACCTCCCAAAGCTTTTCCTGTGCGCCATAACGGTATCGCTATACTGGGTGACCCATTCCGTGAGTTCCAATAGTTTTTGAAGATAGGCATGGCCAAAATCCGTTAAGGCATATTCCACCCGTATGGGCACTTCGGCATACATGGTCCGCGATACATAGCCATCCCGTTCCAGATTTTTTAGCCGTTCGCTCAATACCTTGTTGGAAATGTCATAGACCTTCTTTTTAAGCCGATTAAAGCGTAGGGTGCGGTAATACCCAAGATACAGGACGATAAGGATACTCCATTTATCCGAGGCCAGGGCCATCACGTCTCGAACGGGGCAATGGGTCTCCGTTCGGGGATCCAAATGCCCAAACATTTTTTTTATTTTTTTTGACGCCTTAAGTTTTTGATTTTCAGTAATAGTTTCCATTACCTTACTTGGCACCCGTTTTGAAACTTTCCTTTTTGTAACCACAATTCCGTATTTTAGTTTCCTTTAAAAATCAAGTTACTAAAAGTAACCATAATCTTTTAGATGAAAAACATCCTATCCAAATTGGTTCCCAAACTCTACGGTATTTCCCTTAACCTCCGTGCACTTCTTTCCCCGCTATCGGCAGGCAAGAAAGCTTTTGAAATCTTCTGTACCGTACGTAAGGGTCGGGTATTGGCCAAACAACAGGACTACCTGGAGCAGGCCAAACACAGCCGGGAGCAGGTTGCCGGACATGAGATCCAAACCTACCGATGGCCGGGGACAGACGATACCGTTCTTTTGGTACATGGCTGGGAAAGCAACAGCTTCCGATGGCGCAACCTGATCGCCCAATTGCAAGAGAAGCACTATAATGTAATCGCTTTTGATGCCCCGGCCCATGGGCATTCCACGGGAAAATTGCTGCACGTTCCCCTCTATGGGGATTGTATACACCATATGGTAAATACCTTTGGTCCCACTTATGTTATTGGCCATTCGGTCGGGGGAATGGCCGTGCTCTATACCGAGTACAAACACGGCCTTAAAGGAGCCAAAAAAATAGTGACTCTGGGATCGCCTTCGGAATTTTATGAAATCCTGGACAAATACCAAGAAATCTTGAGGTTTGGTTCCAGGGTACGACAAGGTTTTGAGGCGTATATTCAAAAAAGATTTGGATGGACCGTTATGGATTTCTCATCATCAACATATGTCCAGAAGAACACCAAAAAAGGGCTTTTGGTCCACGACCGGCAGGATCTTCTTGCCCCTTTCCACGCCTCGGAAAAGGTACACGCCGCTTGGAAGGGAAGCGAATTTATCCCTACCCAGGGGTTGGGGCATTCCTTGCACCAGGACAATGTACAGGACTGGATTGTTGGGTTTTTGGAATCTTAAACGGTAACTTGGGACAGCAATTCCCAAAAAAACTTTTACCCATGCAAAACATCCCGCCCTTCCATCTGGCCATCCCGGTCCATAACCTGGCCGAGTGCCGTACCTTCTATCGCGATGTGCTCCAATGTGAAGAGGGTCGGAGCAGCGACCATTGGGTGGACTTTAACTTTTTTGGCCATCAATTGGTTATCCACTACAAACCTAAGGAAAACGAGACCTTACACGCCAATCCCGTAGACGGCAAGCATGTGCCCGTTCCCCATTTTGGGCTAGTAGTATCTTGGCACACCTTTGAATCCCTTTCAAAAGAGTTGAGGGATTATGGTATTTCCTTTGTAATAGAACCGTATATCCGTTTTAAGGGTGAAGTGGGCGAACAGGCCACCATGTTCTTTTTGGATCCCGCAGGCAATGCCTTGGAATTTAAGGCCTTTAAGGATATGGGACAGTTGTTTGCGAAATAGGCATTGCCCAGGATAAAAACTATAAAATCAGGACTAGTATAGGTTGGCTCTTGAATCCCGTCTGTCTATTCTATGCGATTCTTGGAGTTCCTTTATGGCCTCCTCTTTTTCTTTTTTGGACAAGGACGGGTCAAGGCCCACTTGTTTTCGTAGGGCATCGTATTTTTCCCTAAGGGATTTCAAAAAATCCTTTTCCCCTTGGGCATGTATTTTGGATTTTTCCATTTAAGAATCCTTTTTCCTTCGCCGTTGTTCCCGAAAATAGATAAAGATCCCATACACCAATCCGAAAATGAGGCCCTCTCCAA
>JBCCZF010000538.1:0-2721 GCA_039188035.1 Bacteroidota bacterium
AACAGGGCAAGTTCCACAGCGTCAACGGGATCGGTGCCATAGACGAGATTACCATGCGTTTGGGGAAGGTTATCGAAGAGCTGTAGGGTTTTTTAGAGGTTAATTCCGTTTTTCACTTCCCATGACCGAAGGCAATTTTGTCGATTACGTAAAGGTACATGTCGCCTCGGGCAAAGGCGGACAGGGGTCTGTCCATCTGCGCCGTGAAAAATTTGTGGCCAAGGGCGGTCCGGACGGCGGGGATGGCGGCCGAGGAGGACATGTCATTGTCAAGGGCAACAAAAATTTATGGACGCTGGTGAACTACCGGTTTCAACGCCACTTTAAAGCGGGTCATGGAGCGCATGGCGGCAAGCAGACCAGTACCGGTGCCAACGGGCAGGACGTTTTTCTAGAGGTACCTCTGGGCACCGTAATCCGGGACACGGAGAGCAGTAAAATCCTATTTGAGATTACCCAGGACAGGGAAGAACGGACCGTTTTGGAAGGTGGTCTTGGAGGAAGGGGCAATTGGCATTTTAAATCGGCCACCAATCAGACCCCGCGTTATGCACAGCCCGGGCGCCCCGGGCAGGAGAAGCAGATTACACTGGAGTTAAAGGTACTGGCGGATGTGGGCCTTGTCGGTTTCCCCAATGCCGGGAAATCCACCCTGCTTTCCGTGATTACCTCGGCCAAGCCCAAAATAGCCGATTATGAGTTTACTACCTTAAAGCCTAACCTAGGCATTGTAAAGTATAGGGATTACCGAAGTTTTGTAATGGCCGATATTCCGGGCATCATAGAAGGTGCCGCCGAAGGTAAGGGGCTGGGGCATTACTTTTTACGACATATAGAACGCAACGCCGCCCTTCTTTTTTTAATACCGGCGGATAGCCCGGATATCAGCAGGGAATACGCCATTTTGTTGGATGAACTTCGTCGCTATAATCCGGAACTTCTGGACAAGAATCGGTTGATCGCCATTTCCAAGAGTGATATGTTGGATGGGGAACTTAAGGCCGAAATGCGGTTGGAACTAGATAAAGATTTGAAGGGAATACCCTATGTGTTTATCTCTTCCGTGGCGCAAATGGGCCTTCAGGAACTCAAGGATGGGCTTTGGAGTATGCTTCACCGTTAATCGATCCACCTTTCGCAATAGATGATTTTGTCCCTTTTTTCCCTATTTTAGACAAAAGATTGCTATGAAAGTTGCCGGATATTTTCTACTTGTTTTCCTTTTCATCTCCTGCCAGGCCATTCGCGTGGACTACGACTATGACGAAAAGACCAATTTTAGTGATTACACCACCTTTAACTATTATCCGGATATGGATACGGGTCTCAGTGAACTGGATACCCGTAGGCTTTTGGGGGTATTGGATATCGCCCTCAAGGCCAAGGGGTTGGTCTATTCCGAAGAACCTGATTTTCTGATCAACATTTCCAGCGACACCTATCAAAGTCAGCAGAATAGTGCTGTGGGCGTGGGTGTTGGCGGAACGGGGCGCAACCTTGGGGGTGGGGTTAACATCGGCGTACCGATAGGAGGGCGCAGCTTGGAACGACAGATTCAATTTGATTTTGTGGATACCCGAAAGGATATGCTTTTTTGGCAAGCGATCAGCGAAAGTGCTTTCCGGGAAAAGGCATCCCCGGAAGAACGCGAACAAAACCTTAGAGAAATTGTGGAGAAAGTGTTTTCCAAATATCCGCCTGGGCCCAAAAAATAGATATCACTACGGCGCACAGGTATGCCGTTTAAACCTGCTTGGGTCTTATGTTCAATTGTTTTGGTTACCCTAAATTAATCCTTCGTCAATGGATGTAACAAAAATACGCTTATGCGTACTAACACATGGAAAAAAGTACGTAAACCATTTACTATTCTTTTGAAATTATGAAAAAATATAATCTGATTATGAGGAAATTAGTTGTCTTATGTTTTGTTTTTTGGGGAGTGTTGACCCAAGCACAGGAGGTTACCGGTTCCTGGAAAGGAACCTTGTCCGTTCAAGGTATGGAGATGCCTTTAATATTTACGATTTCCGGGGAGGAAGGTGCCTTAAAAAGTACTATGGATAGTCCTTCCCAGGGAGCCACGGACATCCCCATGGATGAAACTTTTTTGGAAAAAGACCAACTAACGATAGCATTTAAATCCGCGGGAATAAAATATGTGGGCCAAGTAGAGGATGCCAAAATATCAGGTACTTTTTATCAGGCTGGGGCCGAGTTTCCCCTGGTTTTGGAAAAGACCGTAAAGACAATCCCTGAAAACCCGGATTTACCCAGTTCCGAACAAGAGCTAATGGCCCTTGTAAAACTGGATGATGGCAACTACAAATATTCCGTTGAGGATTATTTTAAAAATCCCAAGGGTTTTACCTTTCGGTTTTCCCCTAACGGAAAGTTTTTGTCCTATCGCCAAAGCGACGACGGAGGCAAACAGCATGTCTATGTGAAAAATCTGGCTACAGGGGAGGCCAAAAAAGTTATTGAAGAGGGCGACGAGTTGATACGTGGTTATGGTTGGTTGAACAATACACGATTATACTATACCATGGATAAGGGCGGTGATGAAAACTACCATGTTTACGCCATAAATTACGACGGCACCAACGATAAGGACCTGACCCCTTTTGAGGGCGTTCGGGCCGAATTTTCTGAACTGTTGAAAGATGATGAAAAGCACATTATTGTGCAGCTCAATAAAAACAATCCGCAAGTCTTTGAGCC
>JBCCZF010000539.1:0-2720 GCA_039188035.1 Bacteroidota bacterium
GTCCGAACTCAGATAGACCGCGGACAGCAATAGAATAATATAAACGACTCCCGTAAGTGCCCTTCTAAGGATTTTCTTCATGTTTTCTGGCTTTTGAGGGAATGAGTTTCTGGTTTTGGTCGGTTCTTTCCATGTGAATAGAAGTGGTTTAATTTTTTTCAAATTGGCCATAAAACTGCCGTTTTGCCTCCATACTTTATCTTTTTCATGCCGTTTCTGCCTGAACTGGAAGGGGGCAGGTAGCCATGCCTCAGCTAAAACTTCTTAACCAGGCGGGTTAGGATGTTTATTTCGCTTAGCACAGGTATAAAACCCCAAAAAAGTCTTTATCCGGGTATAAAACCGTTGTCCTGACGATTAAGGGGGCGCTTCAATACAAAAAAAGTTGAAAACCCCTAATATGTCAATAACGACCAACTATAACATAGGTTAGATTACAAGTTGCCGTCCCTTACCTTGCCCTAAAGGTCTTCTAAAAGCAAAAGATATAGATTTTTGGAGCTACTTCCATAGGTTAGAAAATCATCTGAATTCTGATCTGTGGGCTGAAAGTGCTTCAAGGTGGTAATATTGGTTGGTATTTTTGGCCCATATTTCTTTTTTATGGTTTTTAGACCTTCGCCAATGGATTCCACCAACTGACTTGTGGTGGCAAAGACAATGACGTTGCCCGGCAACTCAGATAGTTTTCTTTCATTTAATTGGTTGGAGCAGACTAAAATTGATCCGTTTTGGGCGATTAAATGCTCGCAGGTAGTAAAGAAAACTTCACTGTTGCCCGGATTCTCCGTGAAAACGATACCTTCCTTGGAAAACCTTCCCTCGAGCCTGGAATCCATAATGAAAAAAGGATGTCCCTCCCAACTGTTTTCCGCAAGAATATTTTTTATCGCTACGGAAATCTCCGAGAATGAATCGCAATAAAGGAATTTGCCTCCATTTTTTTTGAAGTGAATGGTGAACTTTTCGTCTACCGGAATGTTCAAATCGGGCATATGGACTCCACGGGTCTCAACGGTTTCCCTGGAATCCCTTTTTTTGCCACCACCAAACAATCTGTCAAACAGACCCATTTTATACAAAAAAATCAACAGGGATGGTTACCTTGGCATTATCCCGTGGTTTGTCCTTTACTTCTTTTCCGAACCCGATTCCTCTGCTGGAACTTCCTTGGGCTCATCCTCATTTTCCGATTTGAGTTTCTCCTGGCCTTTTTGGTCGAACTCTTTATCAAAAGGCCTTTGGCCAAATATTTTCTCCAAATCTTCCTTGAAGATAACCTCTTTTTCCAAAAGTCGTTCCGCTAGGGCAATAAGTTTATCCTTGTTCTTCTCCAGAACCTCCAACGCTCTTTGATACTGTTCCTCTATTATTTTGGAAATTTCCTCATCAATACGTTGGGCAGTTTCCTCGCTGTACGGTTTGGTAAAGCCATATTCCGTTTGCCCTGAGGAATCGTAATAGGTGATATTCCCGATTTCATCGTTTAATCCATAGATTGTAACCATAGCTCTGGCCTGTTTGGTCACTTTTTCCAAATCACTCAGGGCACCCGTGGAAATCTTATCGAAAATCACTTTTTCTGCGGCCCTTCCGCCCAAGGTGGCACACATTTCATCCTTCATTTGTTCTGGCCTAACAATAAGTCGTTCTTCAGGCAAATACCACGCCGCCCCCAAAGATTGCCCTCTAGGCACTATAGTAACCTTTACAAGGGGTGCCGCATGCTCCAACATCCAGCTTACTGTTGCATGTCCGGCCTCATGATAGGCAATGGTTTTCTTCTCACCAGCGGTAATGATCTTGTTCTTTTTCTCCAGACCTCCCACTATGCGATCCACGGCATCCAGAAAGTCCTGCTTGTTTACGGCCTTTTTTTCCTTGCGTGCCGCAATTAGGGCCGCCTCGTTGCAGACATTGGCAATATCTGCCCCGGAGAACCCTGGGGTCTGCCGGGCCAAAAAGTCCAAATCCAAGGTTTCCGCCGTTTTTATAGGCCTAAGGTGTACCTCGAATATCTCCTTACGTTCCCGTATATCCGGGAGGTCCACATAAATCTGTCTGTCAAATCTACCGGCCCGCATTAAGGCTTTGTCAAGTACATCGGCCCGGTTGGTGGCGGCAAGGACAATGACGTTGGTATTTGTCCCAAAACCGTCCATTTCGGTCAAAAGCTGGTTCAATGTATTCTCCCGTTCATCGTTGGATCCCGTGAAATTGTTCTTTCCCCGAGCACGCCCTATGGCATCAATTTCATCTATAAATATTATAGCGGGGGACTTGTCCTTGGCCTGTTTAAAGAGATCCCGCACACGGGAAGCCCCTACACCAACGAACATTTCCACAAAATCGGAACCGGAAAGCGAGAAGAAAGGAACCTTAGCCTCTCCGGCCACTGCCTTGGCCAAAAGGGTCTTGCCCGTGCCTGGAGGCCCCACCAAGAGCGCCCCTTTGGGTATTTTACCCCCTAAGGAGGTGTACTTGTCCGGATTCTTAAGGAACTCCACAATTTCCTCTACCTCCTCTTTGGCTCCCTCAAGACCTGCAACATCCCTAAAGGAAGTGCGCGTATCCGTTTTTTCATCAAAGAGCTTGGCCTTGGATTTCCCTATATTAAATATTTGTCCGCCGGCACCTCCGCCGCCGCCGCCAGACATTCGGCGCATTAAATAAGTCCAGATGCCAATGATCAGGATAAAAGGCAACATGCCCAATAGCAA
>JBCCZF010000540.1:0-2718 GCA_039188035.1 Bacteroidota bacterium
CAGATAGACCTAACGATAATCGATACGATAAAAAAGCGCAGGGCCCAAGGCCCCGCGCTTTTTTTATCCCTGTACCGCCCGACCATGCCCCGCCCAAAAGGAAAAAGGGCCACCGAAGGCGCAATGTGCGGGACTACTCCTGCTAATGAGCGGTTTTAACCTTTGTGTATCGACCAAAGCCTTTTACATCATATGAAAAAGTTCGATTATGGGGAAACCCTTTTCGATGAGTCAGATAAATCGTATAGGCTCTTTTGTGCTTGTTTTTTCCTTGATGTCTCACCAACTAGCCCGCCAGCTCTTGTCCAAATCGACCCTGTAAAGGTATAGGTACTCCTAGGTTTTAAAATTATTGTCCAACAATCCCTCAAAATCTGTCCTGGAACCATTTACACCGATATATGGTAAACAAAGTGCCCACCAAGCCTCTTCCCGGAGAACGGTGCCATTTCCGACACGGGTTCCTGTTATACATGGCCGCCCATCTTGTAACCGAGTAGTTTGCAAATGAGGCAAAGGACTTGAGCGTGGGAAGACAAATGGCAGCCTAATTTTCGATCGAAAAAAGTTTAAATCACTTTTATGTTAAAAAACGATAAATGATTGTTTTTTTGTAAAATTTTTCTTACATTAATATTTTCAACCTGTCTCTTAAAGAGTTTAGAGGCCTATAATCGATAATATGTCCCAAATCCAATGACATGGTCTAATTTTAGTTTTTATTTGTTGCCATATCTTTTTTCTATGGCCAAAAATTGTTCTCTTTTTGCCTTAAACTTGCAATACATAGGGACTAATTTACAAGACTTAAACACAAACCATAACCCATGACTAGAAACTACGCTTCACCCTTTTCGACCGAATAGGCGAGGAAATCCTTGATTTTCACCAAAGGTCGATCCTTTGCGATTTAAAAAGTTGACATCCACCATTGTGTGGACAAGGATAATACACCCTGGTCACGGCAAGAGCCATTTACTTTCCGAATCCTTTTGTTAGCAGGACTCGGAACGCAAATAGATGAAATGTGGAAAAAAACCGAATCACAAGTTCGGGAAAGCTTCTGAATCCAATCCATAACAAACACACAATGAAAAACACAAAAAGTTCCCCCAACCCCAGCTCCCATAGTACGCCAATAATTGGATGCCATACGATGGGAAAGGTACTTATGACCCTTTTACTCCTCATGTTTGTCCCATTTCAAAGCCATGGACAGCGTATAAGAGAGTTCAATTTTTCGGGCTATGAAGTAGATACTACCTTAGATACCTTCCAATCCGCCATGGGAGACGATGGCGAGGACTACCTCGATGAATTAAACAGTTTTTCTGAAATCCTATACTGGGAGGTCGATTCCAACATGAACCCGGACATTACTCTGGTATACAAAAACCCTGTAGTAAATACCCCGGGACCGGATTTGGTAACCTTTATGTACTCTCCACGCTTTAACTGGAGCGGAAATTTCATATTCCCCTACGGCAAGACCATGAACTATGTCATTAATGGTGTAGCCAAGGAAATAACCACAAATCTGGGGGTTCCCTCGGGCAACAACAATAGCTTTCAATATAGGCATGCTGCCTTCGTGGAATTGTCCGATTTTGGCGTGGCCGAAGGGGAATCCATTTCTTCCGTGAAAATCCTTGCCTCCGCCTTTAGTACAAGTGCCAATTTTAACGCCTGGTATCAAGGCAGAAAAGGACTTTCTGCCAAGTACGGGAATTACTCGGATGTATATACCTATGGTGTGTGGCCCATTATCAAATGTGGCATTTCAGGCATTACAGCGGACAATGTTTCGACTTGTAACGACAACGGCACCCCCGATAATCTGGGAGATGACTTTTTTACGGCGGACATAACCGTTTCTTTTATAAATGCGCCGGATAACGGTCAATTAATACTGGATGGTGGTGCTTCCGAAAGCGTAACTGTGGGAGCCCTGGACTCCGCGACAAGCCACACCTTTTCCAATGTGAGGCTTCCTGCCGATGGGGATGCCATTTCATTTACGGCGTCGTTCTCAGGGGATAGCAATTGCAGGTTTACCAATGTAAGCGTGCTTATAGCACCTGGGCCTTGTAGTATTATCAATTGCGAAGATGCTGGTACCGACGGCAGCCTAATCATCTGCGAGGGCGAGACGGTAACGGAGCAGCAATTGTTCGATGCCCTGAACGGCGATCCCGACACGGGGGGCGTTTGGAGCCCCGTCCTGGCCGGCGCCGGCACCTATACCTATACCATAGCGGCCAGCGGAAGCTGTCCGGAGGCCACCGCGCAGGTGACCGTAACGGAGGAAAAGGCACCCTATCCCGGTGGCGACGGAAGCCTGACGATATGTGAGGGGGAGATCGTGACCGAGCAACAACTTTTCGATGCCCTTAACGGCAATCCCGATACCGGCGGTGTTTGGAGCCCCGAACTTGCGGGGGCCGGCACCTATACCTATACGATCCCGGCCAGCGGAAGCTGTCCCGAGGCCACCGCACAGGTGACCGTAACGGAGGATCCGGCGCCCAATGCCGGTACCGATGGCAGCCTGACGATATGCGAGGGGGAGACCGTGACCGAGGCACAGCTCTTCGCGGCCCTTAACGGGGATCCCGATACCGGCGGCGTTTTTTTAAAAAAAGGTATACCCCCCCGGTAAATGTTTTTATTACCAAAAAAGGAACCAAAAAAATAACCACAACAAAGCTGCGGGGTGGG
>JBCCZF010000541.1:0-2702 GCA_039188035.1 Bacteroidota bacterium
GCCTTTTTTTTCCGGATATCTCAGGTTTTATGGTCGTAGAGGTGACCTTATGGGTGATACGGTCAAAACTGTTTAAATCGGCCGGACCATTGAAGGCCGAAACAATTTCCTGGCCTATGGCCATGTCATAGAGTTTGCCCTTGGATTGGAAGAGTACTTTTTGCCCGTGGCATACGGTGCAGTCCCGAAACGTAATCAGCAAAATCTGCCCTTGAAGGTTTCGTGTACCGGTAACGATATGCCCGGATACCCGAATATGCCCCTCAAACTCCAAAGTGACCTGTTGACCTTCGTAAATGCGGTAAGCCTTCAGGTCCCGTGGAGCCATATTCTCAATGGCCAGATTAATGCCCCTTAAACGCCCTATGGGGGAGCCAAAGCCTTGTGCATGGATGCTTTTGTCTTGTCCCACCAGTTCCTTTTCCCGATACGCCAAGGCGGTTTCCCCTTGGGTCTGAAAGTATACCGGTTGGCCCCTGTGTTCTATGAGGGATTCAAAATTCCCGGAGATTTGAAGACCTGTACTCAACTCTATGGTACCCAATTCCTTGGATTCTATCAATTTCTGAAGCCCCGAAAGTCCCCCCGTTCGTAGCGCCATGGTGTCGGCGAAGTCTTCCAAAACCTGACTTAGAAAGGCAAAATCAGGGGTTACAAAGAGCTGTGGTTGGGGTTTTGTAATGTCAAAAGACGTATTTGCCGCCGTAAGGGAATAAGGCACCTTTTTTACGGCATCCGTCATGCACCAGGTACTTTCACCTATGGAAGAAAGCAGTCCGGCGCCATAGATTTTGGGGTTGTCCAAAGTGCCGATCAACCCGTATTCCACGGTCCACCAATGTAAATTTCGAATTAGGGCCATTTCGCTGGGTTCGCCCATGTTGCCTTGAAGTTCTTCTATAGCGCTTTCGGCAGCGGCTATTTCCGCTTTTGGGGTTCCTTCCGACTCCTTCACGATGGACAGCTTCCGGACCGCTTCGTATAACTCATAGTCCTTGGCACTGGAAATGGCCTTGGCCCCAATCTCCCCAAAACGACGCAAATATTCCGCATATTCAGGATTCGCAATTATGGGTGCATGTCCGGCCCCTTCATGAATTATGTCCGGTGCCGGGGTATATTCTATATGTTCCAGTTGCCGAATGTCCGAAGCGATGACCAGCACGTTATAGGCCTGGAACCCCATAAAGGCCGAAGGGGGGATAAAACCATCTACGGCGACCGCTGCCCATCCTATTTCCTTGAGAATACGGTTCATACCATACATGTTGGGAATGTGGTCTATTGCAATCCCGGTGATCTCCAGTCCCTTTACATAGGATGCGTGGGCTACCCTACCCAGGTAATCCACGTTCTTGCGCATCACATAGCGCCACACAGCTTGATCGATAGCCGTATATTCCCCATAATCCTGTGGTTTAATATATTGCTTTAAATGTGGGGGCAGTCTATCCAGTATGGGATTGCTTTCGTATAACACAGTAAAAATCGCTATGGATTAAAGATACAAAAAAGCCCTCTCTCAGGAGGAGAAGGCTTTTTATATCGCTATTCTTTCTTTAGATGCCGAAACCTAGTTGGCCGCTATGGCATTCGGGGGATACTGCTCCAGGATTTCCGAAACGAACTCACGGATTCGAGCCTCCTTCTTTTGAATATCCTTGATATTGCTAAGGTTGCCAATACCCTTTCCCTGCCAGACCAATTCCTTTGAATTTGCATCAATTAAATCAATATAAAGGGAACCCTCTGTTCGGGTGCTTACCTGGGGACCCCAACCGGCGCCCCATCCAGGACCCCAGCCCCAGCCTCCCCAGCCCCAGCCTCCCCAACCCCAGCCCCAGCCTCCCCAGCCGAAGTTGTTGTTGAAGACGTCCACTTCTTCCTTTTCCTTGGTAAAAATACTTACCAGAAGATCGGGCTGCCCGGACTTCACAAAACCACGATTGTTCATTTCGTCCTGTATGGCCCGCAAAATCCGCTTTTTGTCCAAATCGGAAATTTGGGCCCTATCAATCCCGGTTTTATAAAAGGCGTAGGACTTGTACTCACTAAAATTCGTATTCTGATCATAATCGGATAAGACCTCAACGGATGAACAGGAACTTAACATGAACAAGGCCGCTAAGGGAACCAAAAGGATTCGTAGATTTTTCATAACAATATATTTTTATTTTTACTGAGGCTCTTTCTGATTATATCCCAAAAATCATGCCGAAATAATCCTATTTTCCGAGATTGGTCTTTGGATCATAACCATAGGGACAGTGCTTGCAACCATTTTCACAGCAATAGCCGCGTTTAAGATGATATCGCTCGGTAAAGACCCTATATCCCTCGGGGGAAAGATAGTAATCCCCATTTTCCAAAGGTACCGACTCTTTCATTTACGGTTTGGTAACACAGGCTTCGTCCCTTCTAAAAATTGATATAAGAAAACCCGCATAATTTAAATGTACTGTTTTTTTATAAATAAAGGGAGCTTGTAGCGCCCCTGTGCCCTAATTTTAAGGGATTTTTGGCATAAAACACTTTCCGCTACCGATGTTAGTAACAAATCTACTTTTCAGAAAAATCTACCTTTTTAACAATTATCTTTGTCGCGCGCCGTTTTAAAGCTAACGTATGATTCTGGTGTTTAAACATTTGTTTTATAGGAATTACGTAGGACTCTCCTTATGGCCCTTTATTTTTTTAAAGCA
>JBCCZF010000542.1:0-2702 GCA_039188035.1 Bacteroidota bacterium
CGGAGTCAGGACGAGGTTTTTTTAGGGCCCAAGTTAAATGTTATTTATGCGGCCTCCCCACAATTACAACTTTTTGGAAAAACAGGAATTGGTTTCCATTCCAACGATACCCGGGTAGTTATTGCCAACGAGGCCGACGATATTTTGCCGGCGGCCTATTCCGCGGATTTCGGCACCCTATTTAGGCCCAATGAACGCCTGGTACTTAATGCTACCCTATGGAACCTATTTCTGGAGCAGGAATTTGTATATGTTGGGGACGCGGGCATTGTGGAACCCAGTGGAAAAACCCGCCGTTATGGTGTTGATTTCGGCCTGCGTTATCAGCTTACCGATTGGCTGTATTTTAATGGGGATATCAATTATACCTATGCCCGAAGCACCGAAGAACCCGATGGTGAAGATTTTATCCCATTGGCCCCGGATCTTACCTCGGCCGGAGGTTTTGCCTTCCGGAATCTCGGTAATTTTTCCGGAAATCTCAATTATCGCTTCATTAAGAACAGGCCGGCGAACGAGGACAACTCCATTGTGGCCGAAGGGTACTTCATAACGGATCTTAACGTTAATTATGCCTTGGACAATTGGACTTTTGGCCTAATTGTAGAGAATTTATTCGACTCTGAATGGAACGAAACCCAATTTGCCACGGAAAGTAGATTGTTTACAGAAACGGAATCCGTGGAGGAAATACACTTTACCCCAGGGGTACCCTTTTTTATTAGGGGACGGGTGACGGTAAATTTTTAGTTGCAATATCTTTTTGTGGCCCAATTGGCAATTTGGCATGAAGACTTACCAAGAACCCGTTTAATTTTGTCTTTAGAAACCTGCCTTGCCGTCGAGGCAGGTTGTCATGGGCCCTTTTTTGCCTCCCGAGGTTTTTTTCACAAGAGGCTTTAAAAGCGGAGTTTCGCAATGCCCAACAAGCATTTTATTATAAAAAATGGCCATAACAAAACTGAAGGATAAAACATAAACAAGCTCTTATATCATTCTTGTATTTCAGGACGGAATGCCAGGTTCCCATAAGCAATGTTTGTGGAATCGCAGGTCCAGGTGCTATTTTGTACTTTTGCCAAAAAGAGCGCTGTGCCGTATTCCGATGACATCATTGCCCTGGCTACCCCCTCGGGGGCCGGGGCCATTGCACTGATACGCCTTTCCGGGGAAACGGTTCTCCCCCTGGCCGATGGATGCTTTTCATCGGCAACTGGCAAGCGTTTGGCTCACCAAAAAAGTCATACTGTTCATCTGGGCCATATTAGGGATGGGGAGCGGGTTCTGGATCAGGTGTTGGTCTCCCTGTTTAAGGGACCCAATTCCTATACCGGGCAAAATGTGGTGGAGATTTCCTGTCATGGGTCGCCCTATATCCAACAGCAAATTATTCAGCTTTTTTTGCGAAAGGGCTGTCGCATGGCTGCTCCCGGGGAGTTTACCCAAAGGGCCTTTCTGAATGGCAAAATGGATTTGAGCCAGGCCGAGGCGGTGGCCGATTTGATCGCCAGTGAAAACGAAGCGGCCCATGCCATTTCCATACAACAAATGCGGGGGGGGTTCAGTTCTGAAATCCAGAAACTGCGGGGAGAGCTCTTGAATTTTGCCTCCTTGCTGGAACTGGAGCTGGATTTCTCGGAGGAGGACGTAGAGTTCGCCGATCGTCAACAGTTCCAGGAGCTTCTAGAACGCATCCGGACCACCCTAAAACACCTGATCGATTCCTTTGCCGTGGGCAATGTCATTAAAAACGGGATTCCTGTAGCCATTGTAGGCCTACCTAATGTAGGGAAGTCTACCCTGTTGAATGCCCTCTTGAACGAGGAACGGGCCATCGTTTCGGAAATTGCCGGAACCACCCGGGATACTGTGGAGGACGAAATCGCTATTGGCGGTATCGGGTTCCGTTTTATCGATACGGCGGGTATACGGGAGACCCAAGACGTGGTAGAAGGGATAGGCATTCAAAAAACCTATGAAAAAATTGTACAGGCCAGCCTGGTCATCTTTATGTTGGACGCCAAGGAGTTCCAAGTTATCGGTTTCAAGTTTCAGGAGGAACTCAACCGCTTAAAGGACCATCTCAAGGGAAAGAACATTGTTGTGGTCATCAATAAGGTGGATGCGTTGGATCCGCTTAGCCTGCAAAACTTGGAAACCTCTCTAAAAAAACAATTGCCCTACCCCACTATATTACTTTCGGCCAAAACGGGCCAAGGCCTGGATGTACTTCGCTCGGAACTATTGTCCGAAGTGCACACAGGAGCCTTGCGGAACAATGAGGCCATTGTCTCCAACACCCGGCATTACAATGCCCTTTTAAAAGCCCTGGAGGAAATCCAAAAGGTCATGGCCGGCATGGCAGACGGCCTTAGCGGGGATTTATTGGCCATTGACGTTCGCGAGGGGCTGTATCATCTGGGTGAGATTACCGGGGAGGTCACCAATGATGAACTTTTGGGCAATATCTTTGCGAATTTTTGCATTGGGAAATAGTCTGGCAGAAAAGCCATTTGCGCTCTATGGAATTTCTTTTACTTGCCTTTGGCGGATTACCGCTTATCTTCCTGTCCTTCGTACGGGACTTCGGAAGGTGGATCCGAACGCGGAAGAAATTCCACAGGAACCGCGCACAAAGTTTGAGTAAGATTTGGGGGCATTCCAAAAATATTGTCAACTATGTCCATATTTGCTAAATTTCA
>JBCCZF010000543.1:0-2696 GCA_039188035.1 Bacteroidota bacterium
ACAAATTTCACTTTTTGGAATCAAAAGCCTGTCCCGTCCCGACATTATCGGGATTCGGGAGATTAAGGGAAGTCAAAACAAGGGGCAGTGAAATGTGTCGTACACCCAACTGTAGTAAAAGCGGGTTTACCTTTAAAAGAATTTAGAAGCTGTTTTTAAACTCTTGTAATTGTAGAAGTGGTTTAAACGAATTCCCGGAAAGTTCTATTTTTACATTCGAATACGGTGCGCAAGCATAAGGGCGTGTTTAAAAACAAACGCTAAAAAAGGGAATCCGGTGCTATCCTTACGAAGATAAATTCCGGAGCTGCCCCCGCAGCTGTAGGCCAAACTCAACTATTCCGAGGGGTTTTATCCACCAAGCCACTATCAAGAAGACAACGCTCGATGGGAAGGCATAAAACTTGGCAAGCCAGAAGACCTACCTGTTCAAAACGAATTCGACGCTTAGGGGATGGAGCCATCGAATACGGACTACCTATATGCTAGGGTGCCGTTCATTGACCGCCATTCCCAATTGCCCGTTTATGAATTAATGATCAAGGGATGAAAAGGAACATATTGGGAATCATTGGATTAGTTTTCCTGATTGGCTGCCAATCCAAGCAGAATAGACCGCAAAACCATGCTACGGTGGCTACGGAGGGAATCCCCGATCCATTCAAGACCCAAGTGAAGTACGCCCAATACTTTACCATAGATGTTGGGGAAAATTACAAAACCATTATCGTTAACAATCCCTGGAAAAAAGGCGACACTTTGGTATCCTATGTGTTATATCCCAAAGGAACGAAGGAACCTATTGTGGCATGGGCGGAATATAAGGTCCCCGTTCCCATACATAAGGTGGTTGCCACCTCCAGTCCACATATTGGTTTTATTGGTCTAATAGACGAACTGGACAAGATTACCGGAGTTGCGGAGGACCGTTATATCTATAACCCCTACGTTTATGAAAGAGTACGCCAAGGGAAGATTGCACAGGTAGGCTCCCTAAAAAACAGCAATCTTGAGATTTTACTGGATCTTTCTCCCGATCTTGTCATGAAAACAGGGGTTGATAATGTCCGAAACGAGGATACGCGTTTAACCGAGGTGGGCATACCCATTTCCTATAATGTGGAATGGATGGAAACCAACATGCTGGCCAGGGCGGAATGGATAAAATTCATTGCGGCCTTTTTCAATAAGGACGCGGAGGCAGATACCGTTTTCGGAAATGTGGAAAAGGAGTATTTAAAAGCGTTATCGCTTACCTCCACTGTGGATAGCAGACCCTCCATAATGACCGGCAACAATTTTAAAGGCACCTGGTATATGCCGGGCGCGGACAGCTATTTGGCCAAGCTGATATTGGATGCGGGCGGGGATTATCGGTACAAGGACAAAAAGTCGACGGGAAGTCTCCCGCTTAGTTTCGAAGTGGTACTGGACGACTTGGTGGACGCCGATTATTGGATCGGCCCCCGGGCGACGTCCTTGAAGGAATTGGAAATGACGGATGAACGATATACGCTCTTTAAGCCTTTTAGGGAGGGCAAGGTATTTACCTTCAACAAAAGAATCCGCGAAAATGGCGGGAATGATTACTGGGAAAGTGGCATGACCCGGCCCGATCGTATTCTAAAGGACGTTATTAAAATTTTCCACCCGGACCTACTTCCCGATCATCAACTCTACTACTACAAACAGCTACAATAATCGTTTTGGCAATTGGCTAAAGGGAACAACTACATAGGAAGATCATGGGGAATTGCCTTTATTGGGCTAGTGTTGGTGCTATTGCTATTTCTGCTGGATTTGAGTTTGGGCAGTGTAAAGATATCGGTGGAAGAGCTGTTCAATATCATTTCGGGACAGGCCTCGAAAAAGTCTTGGGAATACATCTTTTTTAATTTTAGGCTTCCCAAGGCCATTACGGCCATTCTTACCGGGGCGGGCATTTCCTTGGCCGGTTTGCAGATGCAAACACTCTTTAAGAACCCCTTGGCAGGACCGTCCGTGTTGGGAATCAGTCATGGGGCAAGCCTGGGCGTGGCCGTCTTTGTTCTTTCTTCCACGGCCATTTTTGGGGCATCGATCAACTTTCAAGAAACCCTGGGCAGTTGGGGGCTTATCCTTTTTGCGGTAACCGGTTCGTTTTTGGTGCTTTTGGGTGTGCTCTTGGCATCATCCAGGGTATCGGACAGTGTTACTGTTTTAATCGTAGGGCTCATGTTCGGCTTTATCACGGGAGCCGTGGTGAATATTTTACAATATTTCAGCGATCCGGAGTTGATCCAAAACTTTCTGGTCTGGACATTTGGTAGTCTTTCCGGGGTTACTTGGTCCCAATTGCAGGTAATGGGGCCCCTTATACTATTGATGCTTTTGGTATCCCTCTTCTATTCCAAGCAAATGAACGCCCTGCTCTTAGGGGAGAACTACGCCACGGGCGTTGGGGTAAATGTTTCCCGAACAAGGGTAAAATTGATTCTCACCACGAGTGTCATAGCAGGTACGATTACCGCTTTTACCGGCCCCATTGCCTTCATCGGCGTGGCAGTGCCCCACTTGGTACGTTTACTTTTTCGCACGTCCAACCATAAGGTGTTGATTCCCGCAACCATGATGTGCGGTATGCTGATCATGCTCATCTGTGATATCGTATCCCAACTTCCCGGATCCCAAACCACTCTGCCATTAAACTCCGTTAC
>JBCCZF010000544.1:0-2692 GCA_039188035.1 Bacteroidota bacterium
GTTTCACAACACCTGTTATCATTGCCAACACCTACTACTTGTTACGAAAAACGGCAAAACATGAGGTCGTAATTGACAAACTAAATCAACTTTTAAATATCATCGATATCTCGGAAATGAATAAAAATGTTGTGCTAAAATCATTAAATTCAAGATTTAAAGATTTTGAAGATGCACTGCAAAATTTTTCAGCAGTTGAGGATGGAACTATAAACGTGATACTCACTCGAAATGTAAAAGATTTTAAACATAGCGAATTGGCTATTTTAACACCGGAATCGTATTTAAAAGGAAGAAATGCCAGTGGCTAACCATCTGTCCTGTGAAAAGAATATTTTTTGTTACCCTCATGTTTCACCTATGGTAATCACTTCACCATACGCGATCGGATACCGTTCAAAAGCTTCCCCCAGTGGGGTTTGGTGTACTGTGGACAACAATATCCGTATAGGCCCGGCATGGGTCACTACCACTACTTTTTTAAAGGGTTTTTCCAATAGGGCCGCATACCATTGATTTACACGATGGGCCAGTATTTGCATGGATTCCCCATTCGGGACTTGGTGGTCTACAAAATCGGCCATCCAATGGTCTAATGCCTGTTTTGGGATTTGATCCCACGGTCGCAGTTCCCAATCCCCAAAATCCATTTCCATAAGCTGCGGACATTGTTCCCTTTTTTGACAGGGTATCCATTGGGCCAATTCCAGGCACCTTGTCAACGGACTGGTGTAGAGCATGTCCACAGTTTGGGGCAATTGGGCCAGTACACGCTTGGATTCCTCTGGGAACGTTTTGGCCAGGGGAATATCCGATTGCCCGTAACATATGCCCTGGGCAATATCCGGTGTGGTATGCCGAACTAGATACATTTCCATGCCCATACGATTAGGAAATAATAGGCCACTTCCACAACTTGCTGGGTAGCGCCCAGGCAATCCCCCGTATAACCACCTATTTTCTTGTGGAAAAAATGACTCAAGTACATTTTCACCAGATAGAGAGGCACGGGAACAAAACACCACCACCATTGTCCCGTGAGCCATGTAATCGCTACCGTGGGAAGCAGCCCAAAAAGAAGTACAAATACCACATGGGTCGTGGAATAGGACTGGGCCACGGGCCTTGCCTTGCTCAGTTCGTCTTCCCGAACGTATTGATGGGTGAATATCACCGTGGCGGCCATGGCCCTGCTGAGCGTATGCCCATTGATCACGACAAGCAACAGTTGGATAACATCATACTGGCCGGACACCTTTACCAGGAGCGATCCCTTGAGCAATATCAGCAAAATAAGGCCTACAACCGCGTAGGTACCCACCCTACTGTCCTTCATTATGGTAAGTATCTGCGCCTTGGCCCAACCGCCCCCAAAGCCGTCGCATACATCCGCAAATCCATCTTCATGAAAAGCCCCCGTCAACCCTACCGAAAGGGCGATACAGAAAAATGCTGCAAACCAGGGGCCCACAAGCCAATGGCCCAATACCAGACCAAGGCCCGAAAGTGCGCCGACAATCCACCCGATTACTGGAAAATATCGCAACGATTTGTTGATATACTCGGGGCTGTGACCTACCCAAGAAGGACAGGGAATACGGGTGTAGAACATCACCGCCGTCAAAAAAATCTTCAGTTCTTCCTTCACTCTTCCGTTTTTCCAGTTACCCCCGCCGAATCAAAACTCGCCATTTCATTCAATATGGACACGGCCATTCGCAATATGGGATAGGCCACTGCACAGCCTGTTCCCTCCCCCAACCGCATTTGCAGTTCCAATACGGAATCCACCTTCAGGTACGCTAGGGCCTTGGTATGCCCCAACTCCTCGGAACGGTGGGTGAAAATAGCAAACTCCTTGATCTCCGGGGCCCTTTTATAGGCTACCAAAAAAGCGGCCGTTGAAATAAAGCCGTCTACCAAGATAAGGCATTGTCTGGACGCCGCTTCCAGCATCCCACCGACCATTTGGGCAATTTCAAAACCGCCGAAAATTGCAAGAACCTTATCTACATCTTCCTGGGCCGTAAGGCCATGGAATTGTTGTGCGCTTTGTAAGGTCTTGAGCTTTTGTTCCAGGAAATCGCCCGTGGCTCCCGTTCCCTTGCCCACACAATCGGACAAAGGGATATCACAAAGCGTACTCATGAGCAGGGATGCGGAGGAGGTATTGCTTATTCCCATCTCCCCGAACCCAAATACATTTGTGCCCTTTGCCAGGAGATCGGCAACGATATCCGCCCCCTTTTGCATGGCGGTATGGCAGGTCTCGAGGTCCATGGCCGGCCCCAGTCGATAATCTGCAGTGCCCATCCCCATTTTGGCATGTACCATGGGCAGGGTGGGTTCAAAATTGTGGTTCACACCGGCATCCACCACCACTACTTGCATTCCCGCCACCGCGGACATGGCATTGATGGCGGCACCCTTATCCAAAAAGTTCATCACCATTTGATGGGTAACCTCCTGGGGATAGGGGTTCACCAAACCCGATGGGGCAATGCCGTGATCCCCCGCAAATACCAAGACCACAGGTTCCCGCAACGCGGGCTCGAGCGTTCCCTGGACACGTGCTATTTGGTAGGCAAGCTGTTCCAGCTTCCCTAAGGCCCCCGGCGGTTTGGTCTTGCCATTCAATTTATCCCATATCCGGGAATCGAGCTCGGTACGTACAGGTGCTATTGCTTTTTGA
>JBCCZF010000545.1:0-2689 GCA_039188035.1 Bacteroidota bacterium
GGCATTTTATTGTTGGCCATGTTGGGAAAGGCACTCCAGTTGCCCTATGCCTCTACCCTTATGTTTATCGCCTTTGGCGTCATTGGGATACTGTATGGCATTCGATTTTGGAAAAAAACGGAAAAAGCCTTTATCGACTATGTTAAGTTGGTTCTTGTTGTGTTCTGGACCACAAACGGAATCTTCCGTATTCTTGATTTTCCATATACCGTGGTCTTTCAAGTAATCATAGGTATTTCCTTTCTTACTTGGTTTGTTATGGAGGGAACCGCCTATTTTCTGGATGAGGACCGAAGGGCCAAAAATAGTCTCTCCCAAATACTCTGGAACTGTGCTATGGTAGGAGGTACCCTGGCCATTATCTGTGGAAGCCTTCTAAGGGTATTGCAATGGGATTACGCCGTTCCACTTTTCATTATCGGGGTTGTGATTGTTGTAGCCTATATTCTTAAGGACGTTGTTTCCCTAAAACCCTTGGAAAAGGAAGACAGTAGCGGGGAAGAATTTCAATTGTAATCCGAATCCACAAAATAAAGGGTTTTTTCCAGGAGTCTTGCCCCACGGTGGGAAGACTCCGCCCATCCACTTGTCTTGTACCATCCATCCAAAAGGATTTTGAACCCCTTCGCGTTATATCCATTGTACGCTTGATCTGCATGTTTTGGCTCTACCCACATGGGTATGGGATATCCCGGCCTTGGGCATTCTTGGAAGCAGCATGAAAGCGGCTAAGATGTAGGGCCATACATGGGGAAACCGATATTCGTAATACGTTGACCCGAATAGGTCATAGGTCTTCCCGCTTTAAGTCGACCTTGGGCAGATGTAATTCTCATTTTGCCATTAAACTTGCCGGCCCGCCCGAGGTAGGCTCATGGTAAACCCAATCTTTTGTCATTGCAATCTCCGTTCTATTAATAAGTCAGTGACGCTGAGAGGTATTGGAAAACAACTTGCCTTTTTGGGCTTCCTGTAACAGTTTCCCCACTTCACAGGCGGGGGATTAAGGGAAGTATTATCCTCAATGACTATACTAAAATGATTTAAATCAATTATTCATTTGGATCGTATTATTCGCACTCAGGTTTATAGAAAAACGGTTATCCGCTTTTTTTATCCATACGTCGGGACCCCTACCTTAAAATTCATCGGTGTTTTTGGGGCTTTGTCGTTCTTTTTACCCTAGACCGAATATTCCTGTCGTTGCACAGATATTGCCCCTTGTCTCCATAGGTATGGCCGTTTATATACTAAAGACCATGTTATGGACAAAAAGACTACTATTTCATTTTTGCTGTATGCCTTTTGCACATTTTGCATTGTATGGGCACTGTATATTGTGGCATTTATTGTATTCTAGGGCCTAGATAGCCAATGTGGGGTCCTATTTTGACCTCCCGTATGTACAAATTTCCAAGCCGCTTCCAAAAGAAACGTACACAGCTGTTGATTTATTTAAATACTTGTCGTACTTTTTAGTGCAAACAGAATAGCGGACGCATGAAAAAGCAACGACGGGAATTTATTCGGAATACGGGTGCCTTGTTGGCCACAACGGCACTGGCCCCACAGCTTCTAGGGGCAAGGCCAAGACCCTTACAGAAAAAACTGGGTATTGCCTTGGTGGGACTAGGTTATTACAGCCGGGATTTGTTGGCCCCGGCTTTGCAGCTTACGGAACATTGTGAGTTGAAGGGTATTGTTACCGGGAGTCCGGAAAAAATCCCGGTATGGCAGGAGAAATATGGGATAAGGGATGGGAACATCTACAACTACAGGAACTTTGACCGGATAGCCAATAATCCGGACATTGATGTCATCTACGTGGTTCTTCCGCCCTCCATGCATGCTGAATATTCCATACGGGCTGCAAATGCCGGCAAACATGTGTGGTGTGAAAAACCCATGGCCCCTTCGGTAGCGGAATGCGAACGCATGATCAAAGCGGCCAAGGAGAACAAGGTGAAATTGGCCATTGGATACCGTTGTCAGCACGATCCCAACATCCAGGCCTATATGCAGGCCGCCAAGGACAAGACGTTTGGTCCGGTAAAAATGGTGACCTCGGCCGCGGGCTATTTTGATGGACGTTCCGGCCATTGGAAGCAGAAAAAGGCTCTAGGAGGCGGTGTTTTGGGCGATATGGGGGTCTACGCCATCCAAGGGGCCCGACTCGCTACCGGGGAAGAGCCCATTTCCGTTTTGGGACAAACCTATACCACCCGACCGGATATTTACCATGAAGTAGAGGAGACCGCCATGTTCCAGTTGGAGTTTCCGAGTGGCGCCCGGGCCGCATGCCATACCAGTTTTGGGATTCCTATGAATTATTTAAACGTCAATTATGGAAAGGGTTGGCTAAAGATGCAACCCCATTCCTCGTACCGGGGCAACAAAGGTATTATGTCCAATGGTACCGAGATCAATTTCCCCATGGAAAACCAGCAGGCCAAACAAATGGATGACGATGCCCTGGCCATTATGAACAATACGGATATGTTGGTACCCGGGGAAGAGGGACTTCGGGATATTCGCGTTGTAGAGGCCATTTATGATGCCGCGGCGAAAAATTGTCAGATTCGTTTATAGGTATCCCTGTACGCGTTTTCCACGTATTTTCCCTAGGTACGATTCCTAGTGACGGTTTTGGGTCGTACTGGCGCGTACCAACTTCCTCTTTTTTGGGAAC
>JBCCZF010000546.1:0-2679 GCA_039188035.1 Bacteroidota bacterium
AAAAAACCTATGGGACATTAAGTTCAAGAAAGACAACAACGACATTTTAGGGTATTACGACAAAAAAGAAAAGACCTATTTTTTAAGAAAATTCAATTAAATGAGCAAAGTAGCCGTAATTATGGGCAGTACCAGCGACCTTCCGGTCATGCAGGATGCCGTGGATATTTTAAAGGGATTTGATATCCCGGTGGAAGTGGACATTGTTTCCGCCCACCGCACCCCGGAAAAGCTGTTCGCATTCAGCAAAAAGGCGCATACGGAAGGATATTCCGTAATTATTGCGGGAGCTGGCGGAGCCGCGCATCTGCCCGGAATGGTGGCCTCCCTTTCGCCCTTGCCCGTAATTGGGGTACCCGTAAAGAGCAGTAACTCTATTGATGGCTGGGATTCCGTGCTCTCCATCCTTCAGATGCCCGGTGGGGTGCCCGTGGCCACCGTGGCCCTCAACGGGGCCAAAAATGCCGGTATTCTCGCCGCGCAGATCATAGCCAGCTCGGATAAATGTGTTTTGGATAAAATTGTGCTATACAAGGAAGGGCTGAAGCAGAAAGTTATTGAAGGAGCGAAGTCAGTGAGCGGTAAACAGTAGTGAATAGTAAGCAGTAGGCAGTGGCAGTTATGAGTCGCTTGCTATGAAAAACCGGGTATCCCGAATTACAAAAAACGTCGTAAAAAACAACATACAATGCTGGATCCAAGCACCGCCTAAACTTATAAACTCCTCAACCGCTAAACGAACAACCCTATACACAGCGATTTGAACTTGAATTTAACCATGAAGAACCCACTTTTAGAAAAATTCGATGCCGCTCCTTTCTCACAAATAAAGGACGAACATTATAAACCGGCCTTTCTCCAAGCCATGGAAGATGCCCGAACGGAGATCGATGCCATCACTTCCAATCCGGAGGCCCCTACTTTTGAAAATACCATTGAGACCCTTGAGTTCTCGGGACAACAACTCGACCGGATTTCCAGCGTGTTTTTCAACCTGAATTCGGCCGAGACCAACGCTCAAATCCAAAGGATTGCGCAAGACGTGTCCCCATTGTTATCGGAGTTTCGCAATGACATTACCTTGAACGAGGCGCTCTTTCAAAGGATCAAATCCGTCTACGGAAACCGGAAATCCTTAGATCTGAGCACGGAGCAACAAACCCTGCTGGAGAAAAAATACAAAGGGTTTAGTCGTAATGGGGCCAACCTTCCCCAGAACAAAAAGAAACGTTTACGGGAAATTGATGCCCAACTGGCGCAGCTTACGCTGAAATTTGGGGAAAACGTATTGGCGGAAACCAACAAATTCCAAATGCACCTTGCGGAAGAAAGTGATTTGGAGGGGCTGCCCGATGGTGCTAAAGAGATGGCCGCCCAATTGGCGAAATCCAAAGATCTGGAAGGCTGGCTGATTACCCTTGATTATCCCAGCTACGTACCCTTTATGAAATACGCCCAAAACCGGGAACTCCGCAAAAGACTTTCCCAGGCCTTTGGCAGCAAGGCCTTTAAGGGGGATGCTCTGGACAATCAGGAAAATGTGCTTCAAATCGCGCGATTACGTCACGAAAGGGCCCAACTTTTGGGATATGCCACCCATGCCCATTGTGTATTGGAGGAACGTATGGCGGAGACCCCGGAAACCGTCTTCGATTTTCTAAACGAACTTTTGGAAAAAGCAAAACCCGCGGCAGAACGGGAGTTTGCCGAACTTCAGGATTTTGCCCGGGAACTGGATGGCATTGACCATCTTCAAAAATGGGACGGAAGTTATTATTCGGAAAAACTGAAGCAAAAACGCTTTGATTTGGACGACGAACGGCTTAAGCCGTACTTTAAATTGGAAAACGTGATTGACGGCGTATTCCAGGTGGCGGAGCGACTCTTTGACCTCAAATTTGAAGCCGTCTTTGATGTGGACACCTATCACCCTGAAGTAAAGACCTATCGCGTGTACGATACCCAAGGAGAGTTCATCTCCTTGTTTTACGCTGATTTCCACCCCCGGAACGGCAAACGGAACGGTGCCTGGATGACCTCTTTTAAATCCCAGTACCGCAAGGACGGGCAAAATGTGAGGCCCCATATTTCCAACGTGTGCAACTTTACCCCATCCACGGAGACCAAGCCCTCCTTGTTGACCTTTAACGAGGTAACTACCCTATTCCATGAGTTTGGACATGGGCTGCATGGTATGTTGGCCAATACCACCTACCCAGGCCTTTCGGGCACCTCGGTCTACTGGGATTTTGTGGAGCTTCCCTCCCAGATCATGGAGAATTGGTGTTATGAAAAGGAAGCCCTGGCCCTTTTTGCAAACCATTATGAAACCGGGGAACCCATCCCCATGGAACTCGTTCAAAAAATAAAGGATTCCGCCACGTTTCAGGAGGGGATGGCCACGGTACGGCAATTGAGCTTTGGCCTTTTGGATATGGCCTGGCACGCCAATGACCCAACTAAAATTACAGAGGTGAAGGCCTACGAAACCCGGGCCTTTGAAAACACCCAATTGTATCCGGACACTTCCGAAACCTGTATGAGCACCTCCTTTTCCCATATTTTTCAGGGTGGGTATTCTTCGGGATACTATAGTTATAAATGGGCGGAGGTCTTGGATGCGGACGCCTTTGCTTATTTTAAACAGGAGGGTATCTTCAATAAGGAGGTGGCTACCAA
>JBCCZF010000547.1:0-2677 GCA_039188035.1 Bacteroidota bacterium
ATTTTTTTGTACTTCCTGTATTACCTCCGGAAATCTCATCTCCTCACTAAGGGCAAAAATATCGATACGCGGTCGCATCACCTGTTTGGTATCCGTATTGCCAAAGGAGACGATACCCTTTAATATTTTTTGCTCTTCCTTGGTAGTATCCCCTTCCGAGGTAAGCTCCAAGGCATGGGACAAGTGATCTACACTTAAGTTGGATTTTTGCCTCCCCAGTTTGGTATAGAGGTATGCGGTACTTGCCCTCATTGGCAAACTCAAGGGTGAAAAAATAAAATCCAACACACGCAACGGATAGGCCATAAAATGGGAAAATTGCAACCTATTGCGGTTGGCGTATATCTTGGGCAGGATTTCGCCAAACATGAGGATTAGAAAGGTGGCCACGACCACTTCCAAGAGGAAACGAACGGAAATAAAACCCAACCAAACCTGGTTAATTTGCGAAAACAAAGTGTCCCCGATGAGGTTGAACAGGAGAACAATCCCAATATTTATGGCATTGTTGGTAATAAGAATAGTGGCCAGAAGTTTCTTTGGCCGCTCCAAAAGGGAGACTAGGATATTGCCCCTGGACGTCTTTTTTTCTGCAATCCCCTTGAGTTCTGTTTGGGATAGGCCAAAAAGGGCAACCTCGGCGCCGGAAATCAAGGCAGAACCAATTAATAATAGAACCAAGGCACCAAAACGGAAGGCCAAGGTAGCATCAAAAGCAGTAAAGTTGAGAAAAAGAGGATACGGGTCAGGATCCAACAGTTCGATTTTAATTTTTGGGTTCCCTAAAAGGGCAGGTCGTCTTCCGGTTCTGCGGCAGTGGCATTTACCGTGTTTTGCAGGGGCTTGGGATCTACATTAGTAGATGTTGGGTTTTGGCCCTGGGGAGCACCGTACTGGGCGTTGGCCATACTTTCGCTTTTGGTGGAAAGAAAGGTGAAATCCTGTACCTGGATTTCCGTGGTATAGCGGGTGTTTCCATCCTCGCCCTGCCATTGGCGGGTCTTCAAACGGCCTTCCACATAGATTTTATCCCCTTTGTTCAGGTACTTTTCGCAGATTTCGGCCGCTTTGTTCCGCACTACAATGCTGTGCCACTCCGTATTGGTTACCCGTTCCCCGGTCTGTTTGCTGGTGTAGGTCTCATTTGTGGCAATGGGAAACCGACCTATACAGCCTCCCCCTTCAAAATAGTGCATTTTTACCTCATCCCCCAAATGCCCTATAAGCATTACCTTGTTCAATGTTCCGCTCATACCCGATCGTAAATAATGAATTTTAACTCCTTTTGAGTGCTTGGCTCAAAAATCAAAAATACGAATTTTTGAGCGCTTTTATAAAGTCCGCGATTAAAACAGGAACGGCCAATTGCTCCACTTGTTCCAATGCAAGGCTATCGCGGATTATCCCTTCTACGCGGACTATCCAAAAACGGGTATACAAATGTTGATGGGAAAGCTTATGTACCAAGGGTTCTTGATTAAAAGCATATACCTGTTTCACGGGAAGGGTCTGGGGAAACACTTGGGATAAAAGGGACTTTACCTTGTCTAGGGAAAGGCCACCTTCGGATTCCAAAAGGGGAAACTCCCAAAGATTTCGCCATATCCCTTTTTCCTTTCGTTGTTGCATTATGGTTCCCCCGGAGGTATCCAAAGGCACCATATAATTAAAATACCGTTTGGTAATCTTGGTCTTCCCCAATTTTACGGGCAACTGGGCCACCCTGTTATCGCTTAGGGCAACACAACTTTCACATAAGGGGCACAAAAGACAATACGGTTTCTTTGGAGCACATTGTAGGGCGCCGAATTCCATTATCCCTTGATTGTAGTCCCTAATGTTCCCGGGATCCATGACTTCTGTGGCCAATTGTTTAAAATATGCCATGCCCGGGGAGGTGTTTATAGGCATATCCACGCCAAAATAGCGGGCCAACACACGATAAACGTTCCCATCTACCACGGCTCGGGGCTCGTTAAAACAGATGGAGGAAATGGCACTTGCCGTATAATCCCCAACTCCCTTAAGTGTAAGGAGTTCGGTATAGGATTCTGGAAAATGTCCACCGAACTGGTCAACAACGGTCTTGGCCGCAGCGTGTAGGTTACGGGCCCTGGAATAATACCCCAACCCTTGCCATAGTTTAAGTACTTGATCTTCATGCGCGGTGGCCAAATCGTGAACGGTGGGAAAGTGTTCAATAAACTTGAGATAATAGGGCGTTCCCTGTACAACGCGTGTTTGCTGCAGTATTACTTCGGAAAGCCAAATCTTGTAGGGATCCCTAGTAGTCCTCCAAGGCAATGTTCGCTTATTTTCCGCATACCAAAGAAGGATTTTTTCCGAAAAAGACATCTGCACAAATACTAATGTGCAAAAGTAGGTGTTTATATACTTAAAATTAGCTGTTTACCGGGAAAGAATCAATTTAATTTATATATTTGCAAGCCGAAAAAACATACTGAAAATCTAATTTTTAAAGATGACGAAAGCTGAAATAGTAGCGAAAATCTCAGACAAACTGGGAATTGAAAAAGGAGATGTACAAGCAACGGTAGAATCTTTTATGGAAGAGGTAAAATCCTCATTGGAAAGTGGGGACAATGTTTACCTAAGAGGGTTCGGAAGCTTTATAATCAAGACCCGGGCCGAAAAAACAGGCAGGAACATCTCCAAA
>JBCCZF010000548.1:0-2670 GCA_039188035.1 Bacteroidota bacterium
CCAGGAACACTATTGACCATGCCTTCCTTGCGCCGTCCAAATAAACAAGGTCATAAGGCTCCTTTTCAAAGGTGACTTCCGGATATGCCTTACCAACTAAGGTTTTCAGGTCCTTATCCCTTGTATGGAGGCTAATGGATCCGGCGTTGAAGTAGTCGATACTTTTAAGCAACACATCATACGTCTTCCTGCCGGGGTACCGCGTTTTGGTATATAGGCATTGGGTGGTAAACGCATATACGAAAGGGGAGTGGATGCCATGTTGGTTGGTAGCGGTAAAAAGGAATCTTAGGTATTTGGCCAATTTCATTCCCGGCAAGTATGTTAAAGTGTGTCTTCGGCAGAATCGGAGGCCTCCATACGCAGGGACAATGCAAACCAGCGTTCCGTTTTTTCGTCTATACTTTCCGTGATTTCCTTCAATTCTATGGACATGGCATCGATCTGCTCCCCGCTGAGCCCATTGTCCATGAATTTTTCCTGCACCTGGGTCTTGCGCTCTTCCATTTTTTGGATATCCTTTTCCAATTGCCGATATTCCTTTTGCTCCAAATAGGAGAGTTTGGCTTTTTGCTCCTGGCCCTTCCAACCTTTTTTTGCGTTTGATTCCTGATTTTCCGCCTTTAGTTTCCGAGTTTCCAAAAGTTTACTGTCTTCATAGGCCCTAAAATCCGAGTAATTGCCTGGGAAATCCTCGATTACCGCCTTGCCCCGGAATACAAAAAGATGGTCCACCACTTTGTCCATAAAGTAGCGGTCGTGGGACACTACGATGAGGCAACCCGGAAAATCCAGCAAGAAACTTTCCAGGACGTTAAGGGTCACAATATCCAGATCGTTCGTAGGCTCGTCCAGTATTAAAAAGTTTGGGTTTTGAATAAGTACGGTACATAGGTATAGACGCTTGCGTTCCCCGCCACTTAGTTTTTCGACGTAGTCGTATTGCTTTTTCCGATCGAACAGGAACCGTTCCAGGAGCTGCTGGGCAGAGATTTGTCTTCCTTTTTTTAGGGGAATGTAGTCCCCGAATTCCCGGATTACCTCCATCACCTTTTGCCCTTCCTTAATACGTATCCCTTTTTGGGTGTAGTAACCAAATTTTGTAGTATCCCCTTTGACCACTTTACCCGTATCCGGGCTATCTGCCCCGGTAATGATATTCAAAAAGGTGGATTTTCCGGTGCCGTTCCTGCCAATAATCCCTACGCGTTCCCCACGGGTAAAGGTATAATCGAACTTGTCCAAGATAGACTTGTCCTGAAAGGACTTGGATACCCTGTGCAGTTCTAGGATTTTACTGCCTAAGCGCTCCATATTAATTTCCAACTGCACCTCGTGCTCCTTGCGCCGTAGTTGTGCCCGTTTCTTTATTGTGCCAAAGTCGTCTATCCTGGATTTGGATTTAGTGGTCCGGGCCTTGGGTTGTCGCCGCATCCAATCCAATTCTTTTTTATAAAGTCTTTGCCATTTGTGTTGCTCCGTGGCCTGTTGCACCATACGGCTCTCCTTTTTATCCAGATAATAGGAGTAATTGCCCTTGTAGGGGTAGAGTGTTCCCTGATCCAGTTCCAGGATTTCATTGCATACCCGTTCCAGAAAAAAACGATCATGGGTCACCATAAGCAGGGTCAGGTTTTCCCGGGAGAAATACGCTTCCAACCACTCGATCATTTCCAGGTCCAGATGGTTGGTGGGCTCGTCCATGATTAAAAGATCCGGCCTGTTGATAAGCGCATTGGCCAGGGCCAACCGTTTGCGTTGCCCTCCGGAAAGGGTCCCCGTTTTTTGGTTCAGATCCGGGAGTTGCAACTTGAATAAGATCTGCTTGTATTGTGTTTCAAAATCCCAGGCATTATAACGTTCCATGGCGTCAAAGGCCTGTTGGTAGGTTTTCTGGTCCTCCGGATCGGCAAGGGCCTTTTCATACTGGGCAATGACTTCTAAAATCACATTGTCCGATGCAAAAATGGTTTCCTCAACGCTAAGATTGGGATCTAGCTTCGGTTCTTGCTCCAGAAAGGATATACGTGTCCCCTTTCTTAGATTTACCTGCCCTTCATCCGGGATATCACGCCCCGATAGGATATTTAAAATGGAGGTCTTTCCCATCCCGTTTTTGGCGATAAGGGCTATTTTTTGATCCTTGTTGATGCCGAAGGAAATATCCTGGAACAGGACACGCTCCCCATAGGCCTTGGCAATATGTTCAACGGAAACAAGGTTCATTCAGTTATGAAACTTCGGGTTTGGGAAAAAAGAGAAAGATAAAGAAATAGCGAATGCCCAGGGCCAGGACCAGGGGTAACAACAGGGGCGAAAATCCTTGTATGCCAAAGAGTCCCAAAAGCAACAACAAGCCCAGGAGTCCCAAAAGCAACCGCACATAGTTTTTGAACCAATGGGCCTTTCGGAACAATAGAAAGGGAAGTCCTAGGTTTAGCGGGAAGGCCCATAGGAGATTAAAATTGATTGCCGTGGCCGTATGATCCGTCAGGAACCAGAGAAAAAATAGCAGACAGCCGGCCAATCCGGTAAGTGCAAAAAGGGCCGTATCCAACCATGCACTGCGTTTTTTTCTTTTAAAATCGATAAAGGTGGTCAGGCCCACAAGGGCCAAGAGAACCAAAAGCCAGAACAAAGGTGTGCCCAAAAAGGACATTGAGGATTTTA
>JBCCZF010000549.1:0-2662 GCA_039188035.1 Bacteroidota bacterium
ATTTTGTTTTTCTTCTTTTATGAGGGACTGGCTAGGCTTGATACCATTTTTGGCTCAAAGCACCATTTAACGCTCCATTTCTTCTATGATCAGATGGCAATAGTTCTGATCGGAAGCCCATCGTTGTAGCCCCCCCTACTTCCGAGATTGTTTGAGGTATCGTTCATGCGATGTCCTTGGTTTACGTAAGTCGCATCCGTATGGGATCGCGCCGTGAGTTCAAATTGAATGGTATAGGGTAGATTGGGGTCGAGATTGAGATGCTGGACAAAATCCAAGAGCATCTGGTGATTGAGTGCATGTATAATGCCTGCCCCATTGTTCATCGCTCCGGAGTCAAAGCCCGTATTTCCAAGATTGTACCAAGTTCCATTTACATTCACGTTTACATTCACAAAAAGTCCTCCCCAGTTTCGGGTATCGGCCCTTGTGGGAATGTACATGGTGAGCTTTACTTTTTTGTTGGGTTGAATGGTCAATTGCGGGAAGAGGTTCAGCAACTGGGCATCCCCGTTGTCGAACACTTTGTTCTGGGTAAAAGTTTGGACATAGGATTTGTTGGAAAGCCTACTTGCGCTGGACGTAATCAGTTCCCAGTTTGCGCCACTGCTTTGCAGTTGTATAATGCTATTTGCAGGAACGGTAGAACCCACCGTTCCCGTATCCCTTATAAAACTGCTTATGGCAATGGCATTGTTGCTTTTGTTCTTGATAATATATATATTCGCCCCTGGCAACTGTTGGCCGATGGTAGGGATACCGCGCTATTGGAATTGACAATGACGGTATGATGGCTTTCATCCAGGGTGATGTTTGCATTTGTCTCGATTATTCCGGCCGAAAATGAACCCGATATCTGTAAGGTAGAATTCGCCATTTGTCCGGTATTGATCCCGATTCTTGGCTTCGCCACTTGAGAGTTCCCACTTCCTTGGATTCGCAAAAGCTCTTTTTTAAGCCCGTCCCTATAGTCGTAACGTTGAAATAAAAAGGGTTCCGCACCGTCGTCACCAATGATAAACTCCATCTCACCGGCATTGTTCGTTCCCGCGGAACCTATTTCAAAGAAATCGGTACCGGCAGCACTTCCCTTAAGTCTAAAATTGCCCGTTGCCGTTGTAAAGAACATGGGTTTGTAAAAATTGGCGGCGTCGGCCTGAAATTGAAGGGCCGAAACCCCATTATCCCCTTTAATGTAGGTTAGGTATTGATTGGCGTCATCGTAGTCCGGGTAACTTTGCGTTAACCCCATGCTTTGCCTTCTCCCGGATTGTAGCAAGTCCTTGCCATTGGAGCCGAGTTTCAAGGGTATGTCATTGGTCGTTCCCAGAAAGGTGGCGGAATCACCACTATTGCCTGCGAGATCCCAACTGGTGTTGGAAGTGGGCGCCCAATCAGATCCGTCGAAAACCACCACTTTCTTAAGATCCGTATTGTATAACATCTGTCCCTGGCTAATGTTGGCGATGGCATTCATTTCCGCCGTGGTCGCCTGTGTAAGTCCAAACAAGAGGCCGCCTTCAATCTGGGCCTGACAGCATAGTATCGAAAAAAGAAATAGACTTGTCGTGAGTACATGTTTCATTTGATCAAGGGTCCAAGAGGGTAAAACATAAATTCAGAATCGAAGCGCGAACTATCGATTCTTCCCTTAGTATTTACCCCCTATTCCCATTAGTCTGGGACTCATGTACTCCAAAAAGCAAGCAATGTAGAAGGGCAGTGTACGGCCTTCTGTTGTTGCTCCTGATTGGCTATCGGAATTGTTGGGGCCTAAGTATGGGGAACTTTCAAAAATCTTAATTGTTGCCCAGTATCAAGGGCAGGCCATCACCGCTAGATCCCACCACCACGACTTTCGAATTGGGCGATTGGGACAATTGCAGGGTAGCTTCAATACCCTTATCCTGTAGAATCTTATCGGTAAGAGAGGCACTTAAAATCTTATTGGCATCGGCCTTTCCCTGGGCCTCGATCCGCTGTCTCTGGGCTTCCTTTTCCGCTTTTTCCAAGCGGAACTCATATTCCAAAGATTCCTGTTCCTGTTTCAACTTCCGCTCAATAGCCTCCTTAATGGTGGGGGGCAGGGTCACATCCCTAACCAAAATATCGTCCAATACAATATATTGGTCATCCACAATTTTTTTGGTCTCCTCAAAAATCTCGCGCTGAATGGCATCCCGTTTACTGGAATATAATTGTTCCGGGGTATACCGCCCAACTACAGACCGGGCCGCGGAACGAATGGTGGGCAACAGAATACGATCTAAATAATTCTCCCCGATTTTCTGGTGAAGCTTCCCCAAATCCGAAGCTTTGGGCATATACCATGCCGAGGCATCCAATTGTATGTCCAACCCATTGGAGGACAACACCTTCATCTTTTCAAAAATTTCCTGCCTGCGCACCTCATATACATATACTTTGTTCCATGGGGCCACAATATGGAAACCCTCGCCCAAAGGAGGCTCATCCGTGACCACGCCACCGCCAAACCGCTTCCAAAGTACTCCGGCCTCCCCTGCCCCAATATTCACGAAAGCATTGGAAAACAGCAGAAAAAAAAGGATAAGTCAAAAAACAATAGGCACTAATAATCGTGGTAATCTGTGCAGAACTCTAAGTTAATGCAATAAATTTTCTAATAATAGACTCCGCAGGA
>JBCCZF010000550.1:0-2661 GCA_039188035.1 Bacteroidota bacterium
CCTAGATCCCTGGATCAAAAAATACGAGCATCCCCTTTGGGAAAAATATGGAACCGATGCCAAAAAAGCGGGACACGGGGGTATCGACTTTTTTGTGTTGAACGCCTTTGTGGAAAGTGCCAAAAAGAACGTGGCCCCTCCTATAGATGTCTATGACGCGGCCTCATGGAGTGCAGTAACACCACTTTCGGAACTGTCCATAACGAATAACGGGGAACCCCAGGATTTCCCGGACTTCACCCGGGGCAATTGGATAAAACGAAACCCTTACGACTGGATCAAGGAGACGTATTAGTACTCGGATTCCAGAAGATATACTAAATAACTAAAACCAACGACTATGAAAAAACTTGTGATCAGGTTACAATGGATCCTTTTATTATTGCCTATGGCAATGGCTGCCCAGGACATTACGGTTTCCGGTACGGTTACCGACGCCATAGCAGGAATGCCCGTCCCAGGAGCCAGTATTGTGGAAAAGAACACACCCAATGGGGTAGCAACGGATTTTGATGGGAACTACAGCATTCAGGTTCCCGAAGGTAGCACACTTGTATTCAGTTCTGTGGGGTATCTTACCCAGGAAATCGTCGTTGGCGGCCAATCTACCTTGAACGTGGTTCTCGAAGAGGATACGGCCCAACTGGACGAAGTGGTCGTGGTAGGTTTTGGCACCCAGAAAGAGGAAAGTGTAACCGGCGCCACATCGTTCGTTAAAATGGATAAACTGATCAACGACCGACCCATTGTGGATGCCACACAAGCACTACAAGGGGCCGCTCCGGGATTGCAGGTGGTACAATCCTCCGGGCAACCAGGTGATGAGAGTACCAATATTAATATCCGTGGTTTTACCTCGATCAACGGAGGTTCTCCCCTGGTCCTAATCAATAATGTCCCTGGGGATTTGGAGGATATCAATCCACGGGATATTGAGTCCATTTCTGTGTTAAAAGATGCTGCAGCCTCCTCAATATATGGGGCCAGGGCAGCTTTTGGGGTGATTTTGGTAACTACTAAATCGGCCAACCGAAACACTAGGACTACATTTAATTATTCAGTTACCACAAGTATCTCCCGGGCCACCGATCTACCCGAAAAGGCAACCACCAGAGAGTTTGTGGAGGCATTGGATACCTTTGGTCAGAACAGCTATTTTGCCGGTCAGAACGTTGCCACTTGGCTCGAACTTTTAGATCAATATGATACGGATCGAAGTCAGCTGAATCTTGTTTCGGATCCCATATCCGGAAGCCAATATCCCATACATTTTAATGAGGCCGATAATCAGTTCTATCCTTTGGCCGATTCTGATATTGTAGAAGATTTCATCGGAAACTTGGGCTATTCCACCATTCACAACTTTACCATGTCCGGCGGAAGCGAAAAGATCGGATATCGTATTAGTACCGGCTATAACTTCGAAGACGGTGTTATGGTAACCAATAAGGATAACTTTAAAAAGTATACGATCAATGCCCTAGTGGATGCCGATATCGCAAAGAACTTGACCTCTACCTCAAACATCTTGTTTCGATCCAGTATTCAATCGAGGCCCAATGCCCAATATAATCAGGCCCTACAGTTGCGAATGTACGATCCCACGGGATTTTTTGATGACGGCAGTGGGGAAGTACTCCCATTTGCCAGTCCGGGCAATTTGGTGCGTTTTTCCGTGCCCAATAAGCGTGATGAGGATAACCTGCGTCTGTTCCAAAAGCTGGAATGGACACCGATTAAAAATTTCTCCTTGGCCGGGGAATACACTTTCGAAAAGAACTACTTCAATAGTCAGTCCGTGACCAATGCCCAGCGGTATTACAGCACCTTTCGTTTTAACCCCACGGAAACTGAGGCCGATGCCCTGCGAACTTCACGTATATCCCAAACGCAACGAACCCGTCTTTATAATGGGATTAATATTTATGGAAAATACAAATTGGAGTTGGGCCAACACCAATTTGAATTCCTGGCCGGCTTTAACAAGGAAGATGAAGCACAAGAGACTTTTAGTGGAAACCGCAATGACCTGATCGATCCCTCGACCCCAACATTCAATTTGGCCCAAGGTGACGATTTTACCCTAAGCGATGCCTTTTACGAATGGGCTGTGGTGGGTTACTTTGGCCGTCTTAACTATAACTTGCTCGATCGTTATTTTCTAGAGGCCAATTTACGTTACGACGGGTCTTCACGTTTCGCTTCGGGAAGTAGATATGCCCTCTTGCCCTCGGTTTCCGTGGGGTGGAATATTAGCGGTGAGCCCTTTATGGAGTCGTTGGATTTTATTTCGCTTTTAAAACCTAGGGCTTCATGGGGACAGATAGGTAACCAAGAGTATCGAAGGCCGGATAACAACGCTCAGGAGTACTACCCTTCTATCCCGGGCTATGAGCGTTTTTTGGCCTCATGGATCAACTTGGCAAACGATCAGCAATTTATCTCATTTAATCCTGCCCAACTGGTAAGCGACACCTTTACGTGGGAGGAGGTAGAAACCAAAAATCTGGGACTTGATGCCGCTTTTTTCAATAATCGCCTTAAGACTACCTTCGAAGTTTATGAGCGTAGAACCTTGGGTATGTTAAAGGCCGCACTTCCCCTACCCGGCATTTTGGGAACAGATGCACCGCTGCAAAACGATGCAGACCTAAAGACCAC
>JBCCZF010000551.1:0-2657 GCA_039188035.1 Bacteroidota bacterium
ATTTGGTCCACTTGATCCACCCGGTTGGTGAGCCTGTTGTACCGTCTTACGAATACGTTTTCCCTGTTGGTGACATTTTGAAGGTCCACATAAAGCTGATGTGATCTTTTTTTGGTCTTGCTGTTTAAACGAATACCAAATTTGACATCCCAACGGAAATAGTTGTCAAAACGCTCGCTAAAGGCCAACTCCTCACGTTGGATTTCAAATCCGGCCTGCTGGGAGGCTTCCAGATCTATGGGGGTAAAGTACTGCCCGCCCGAAGTGGCCAAGCGCGTATCCACAAACAACACATTTTGACCCGAGGCCCCTACCTTGAACTCCCTGCCCGTAAGAAAATTGATAACGTACCCATTATTAAATGGGGTATTGCGTTCCACCCCGTCACTTCCTTCATATTTGCTCTCGAAAAACGAGCCGGTCAAAAGGCCGTAATACCCCTGGCTAAAAAACTTTTCAAGGGTAAACTCAATTCCCTGGTTAAAGCCTGTTCCCGCGTTCACCAGGGAGGTGCGATCATTGTCAAATACAAAATCCGCCCCTTCCGTCAAAGAGGAGTAGCTGGAGGGAAACGCTTCCACTGCCGCATTGGAAATATCTTGATAATAGACCTCTACCTTGCCCCGCCAACTGGAGGCCAATTTTACATCGTATCCCAAGACATAATGGGAACTACGGACAAAATCCAGATCGCTATTGGGCTGTGTTAAAACGCCATTTATGGTTTCATTTAGGAACAAAAGGGGTAAGGGTACCGGTTGATGGTGCAACCCGTATCCAAGGCTCAAACTATGTGCCTTGGAAAGGGTGTATTTAAGCCCTGCCCGCGGTTCCAGTTCAAATTGGTCGTTTAAGGAGCTATAGATACTGTGCAAACCTGTATTTAGGGTAAGTGCTTCAGTGACCCTAAAGCGGGCCTGGACATAGGGTTGGGCCAAAAGAAAGGATTCATCAATATCCCGGAATACGTTAAGGTCGGGATCACCGTCCCCATCGGCATCAGGTTGTTCCTCACGATCACGTAATAGGGACCTCAAACCGAAATTCTCCGTCAAGATACCGGTACGCAGCGTTACTTTGTTGCTGATCTTACTATTAAATAGCGTGGAAAAGGTAATTCTGTTCTCCCGGTCGTCCGTTTCAAAATATGGGATTTTCCGCTCCTCTGGGGTGTCTAGGTCAAAATAGCGGTCCGCGGCAATCTCACTTTGCGCCAACGAAACACCTAGAATGGTCCGCAAATAGGAGTTCTTCCCAATACCGATGCGGTGTTTTAGGCCCAACACCCCAAACCTAGAGTCTACAAAACGGTCCTCGTCCTCGGCGGCAAAAAGGTCCTCACTGTCTATTTCATCGCCCAGAAATTCAATGTTGGAGGTGGCCAGGATGCCAAAGAGGGAAAAACGACCCAATACACCCTTTCCAAAATTAAGGTTAAAGGACAGGTCCGTGTAATTAGGGGCCGCCGCGGAGGCCCCTGCCGCACCGGCCCCGATCAGGCCTACCAACGAATACCGGCCCGCGACGAGGAAAGATCCCCCCTGTTTGCCCATGGGCCCCTCGGCGGTGGCCTCCAGGCCCGTAAAGATCCCGGTCTGTAGACTATATTCAGTCTTTTCCATGTTTCCGCTTCGAAATCCAAGGTCGAACACCCCGCCAAGGGCATTTCCGTATTCCGCTGGAAAGGCGGAGGTCATAAAATCCGAGTTCTTGAGCATGTTGGGGTTTATCGCGGAAACCGGACCCCCAGTAGTGCCAAAGGCGGCAAAGTGGTTGGGGTTGGGTATGGGAATACCTTCCACCCGCCAGAGTAATCCAATGGGGGAATTGCCCCGTACCACAATATCGTTACGACTGTCGTCCGGGGTGGAAACCCCGGCAAAGTTTGCCGCCAAACGGCCCACATCACTTCTTCCACCTGAAAAGCGGGTGACCTCCTCAATACCAAACTGCCTTGCCGATACCGTTGCCGCCTTGTTCAAAGGCCTGTCCTTGTTGGTTTCCGACGTAAGGATAACTTCGTCCAACTGCTCAAAGGATTCCTGAAGCATTATGTTAAGGACAACCTCCTTTCCCGCAGTAACCACAAGGTTCGGCAGGGTGAGACTTTCATAACCGATAAAGTTTATTTGAAGGACTTGTCTGCCTACAGGGACATTATCCAAGCGAAACCTTCCATCAAAATCCGTGATCGCCCCGGTCGCCGTTTCCAGGTCCAACAGCTGCACAGTTGCCCCCATTAAGGGGTTTTCCGATTGTTTGTCCAATACCGTTCCCCGTATAACACCTGTTTGTGAAAGGCCAAACTGTACAATCAGTAAAGCGGGTACGAGCCATGTCTTTTTCATTGTCTTCTTCATTGTCTTTTTCTTTTGTCCATATCAAAAATGGGATATCCCCCTGAAGGTTCCCTTTTATTTTTGCCCTATTGTTTTTTTTCCCATTGAATGCCCAAATTTTCGATTTAACCGTAAAATGGGATTTGCCCGGTGACGATTACGATTCAAGGGAGGATTTTTATGATCCAACGGGAATCGTAACAACTGGGCCCGGGTTGTGAAGAGAGTTATGCGGAGTTGCGTATATTTAAAGTTGATATGGGTACCGTATTTACCAAAAAAAGTATTCGAAAGTTCCTCTTCCGCTGGATGGTGGTC
>JBCCZF010000552.1:0-2640 GCA_039188035.1 Bacteroidota bacterium
AAGCGACTTCAAAAAGAGGTCGCTTTTTTTGTTTACGATTCTTCGCGATTCGCATTTTATTGCACTGATATACAGAATACTATATAATTTTAGGGCATCAATCATAATACGTATTTCCATATTTCTTAAATTGAAAACCATCATTAACGCCCATAACATGAAGTCTCCCCTTTTTTCCTTAGTATTCCTATTCGTATTCTTGATACGTTGTTCAAACGATAAGACGACCGAAACCATCGCCCGGATCATTTCCGAATCCCAAGGCCTTGTTGGAAAACCTGAATATTTGGATTCCCCTTTTGTCACTGCGGGAAACCGCATGTACCTTGTGGGGCATCAAAACGGGAGTTTCCCGGAGTTGGGCTGGCACATCAAAGGTGAAATGGGCGGCCTCTGGAACCCCCCCATTAAGGTAATGGATGGTTTTGATCTGACTTTGGCCGGGAAGGATTGGGCAATTTCCTTAAACAAGGCTCAAACCTTTCACAACTATCCTATGGCCAACATCCATGAATATGCCTTGGCCGGACAAAACCTAAAGGTGACGCGGTCCCAATTTGTCCCCGATGACAAGGAGGGCCTAATTGTACAGTATCATTTTACCAACACGGGTGAAAGCCCTCAGGAGCTTACCGCCCGGTTCATAGGAAATACAGATCTTCGTCCCACATGGCTCGGAGAGCGTACGCAAATGGTAGATAGCACGGATTCCGGGGAATATAGTTCCGCCCTGGATGCCTGGATAGTAAAGGACAGAGGCAATCCTTGGTATGTGATTTTTGGGGCGGATCAAAAATCACTGGGTCATGAGGAAGTCCAAAATACCTTCGCAGGCAAGGGTGTGGCCTCATCCCTGGAATATGCCCTTTCCCTACCAGGCCGGGGAGATAGTGTCCTTACCTTTTTTATCTCGGGATCCCATACCTCAAAGAAGGACGCCAAGCAAACATTTCAAGACCTTAAGACAAACGGGATACCGTATCTATTGGAGAAACAACTACGTTACCAAAGGCTAGCGGAAAAAACCAAACTGACCATTCCGGATAAAGAAATGCAAGTGGCCTTTGAGTGGTTAAAATACAATTGCGATTGGCTCGTCCGCACCGTGCCTGAGGTCGGAACGGGCATTACTGCCGGAATTCCGGATTATCCCTGGTGGTTTGGGGTAGATAGTGAATATGCCCTTAAAGGATACATGGCAATAGGTCAAACCGCCCCTGTATACAGTACAATCCATTTATTGGACAGCGTCTCCGAAGCAGTAAATGGCAACGGAAGAATCATTCATGAAATGTCCTCCAATGGAGCGGTATTCAATCATGGGAATATCAATGAAACCCCACAATTTGCCTCCCTAATATGGGATATATATCTCTGGAACGGCGACAAATCTTTTCTGGAGGCTTATTTCCCTACCATAAAAAAAGGATTACATTGGTTAATAGCGGAAAACGATGTGAATCGCAATGGGTTTCCAGATGGTTTTGGGATGATGGAAATCCACGGACTGGACAGTGAAATGATCGATGTGGCCGTCTATACCCAAAGGGCCTTTGCGGATGCTTCAAAGATAGCGGGCGAACTAGGGGAGCCCAATCTTTCGGAACAATATCAAAAGACCGCAGATGCCCTAAAACAAAAGATTAATACCCAATTTTGGTCCGAGGAATTTAATTCCTACGCAGATTTTAGGGGAACGGATCATCAGGCCCTTCAACTTATTGAGGATGCCATTGTCCGCGCGGACACCTTGGACAAACCCTGGGCAGTGGCCGAACTACAACAGACCCGAAAGCAAATCCTAAAAAATCCATCCAAGGGAACACGCCCCTTTGTACTTCATCACAATTGGGTGGTAAACACCCCAATGGAAATGGGGATGGCAGATTCCGTAAAGGCCCTAAAAGCCCTGAACAGTGCAGAGCGGTTCGTGAATCCGTTTGGGGTTTTTGTTACCGGGATAGACCGCGATGCCTCGGCAGAATCGGATGATGGCGCGTTCCAGGGAAGTAAGGTATTTTCCTATACCGGTGCGGTAATGACCTTGCCTACGGGCGTACAGGCTATTGCCGAAAACAATTACGGTAGGCCCGATAAGGCCTTGGACTACCTAAAACGGATGACCCGTACCTTTGGTTATGCCCTACCCGGAAGCATGTACGAGGTATCCCCGGATTACGGGATGATGGTACAGGCGTGGAACATTTATAGCTATGCGGTTCCTATCGTACAGCAGTTTTTTGGCCTTAAACCAAAGGCCTCCGAAAAAAGAATTACCGTACAACCCTTAATGCCTTCGGAATGGAACCAGGCCTCCCTGGAAAACGTAGGGGTTGCTGATAATGCAGTATCCATTTACTATTCCAAGAACAGTAAAAATCTGGAAATAGAGGTTACCCAAACCGATCCGGATTGGGAAATTCAAATAGTCCTGCCCAAGAACAGGGACAACCATTACGAAATAGAGCCCCAAACGACAAAAACCTTGGAGAAAGGGGATAAAGTTTTTTTTTCGGGAAGGGGAAGTGCCTTACGTATACGATTAAAATCCAATTAAAAAAAACCGAAAACCGAACCTAAACACATCCTGTCCCAAAGCCTAACGGTAAGATGTTAGACACGATAGGCTTTTGATTTTAT
>JBCCZF010000553.1:0-2624 GCA_039188035.1 Bacteroidota bacterium
CAACCCGCCAAAAGCGATCTAACGACACTGCGTGAAACCGAAACCATTAAACTACACTTTTCCGACACTGCCGGAATCGTTTTTCATGCGAAAGACGCAAGTATAGAGACCGTCTTCACTGAAAAGGGTATCGCTTTCCAAAAAATTGGAAAAGTAGTTTCGGAACCTACCCTTTCCCTAAAAAATGGAAATGTAGAAATGGGCTTGAACGTGGATTCACTTAGGGATATCTGGTTCAAGACCTCCTACCTTTTGGATGATAAACAAACCGCAAACGGTTTAGCAAGAAGTCGGTACAACAATTATAAATTGCAGCCACTGCAATATAATTTTCCAAAATTCAGCGTATCAGTGAACTCCTTCCCCCAAGGGGAAGACCGAGATGGAGCTCCAAAAGCCGCCATTCTCCGTGAAAAAGGCAGTAATTCCGAACGGGAAATGGCCAATGCCATGTACCTGGCCGGCTTTGATGTGAAGGACGTACACATGACAGATCTTATTTCCGGAAGGGAGACCTTGGAGGACATCCAATTTTTAGGCGCAGTAGGTGGTTTTTCCAATTCCGATGTCCTGGGCAGTGCCAAGGGATGGGCCGGGGCCATAAAATACAACGCCAAGGCCAATACCGTAATTCAAGACTTTTTTGCTCGGAAAGACACCTTGTCAATTGGGATCTGCAATGGCTGCCAGCTCTTTATGGAATTGGATCTTGTCAATCCGGAACATGGCGAAAAGCATGGTAAAATGACGTATAACGACAGCCAGAAGCATGAAAGTGGCTTTACCTCGGTGAAAATTGGGAAAAATAATTCCGTAATGCTATCCAATCTGGAAGGGGCTACCCTAGGGGTATGGATTAGTCATGGCGAGGGTAAATTTCGCCTGCCCCTTTCCAAGGACAACTACAACATTGTGGCCGAATACGGTTATAAGGGATATCCTGCCAATCCCAATGGTAGTGATTACAACACGGCCATGCTCTGCGATAATACGGGACGGCATCTGGTAACCATGCCCCATATAGAGCGCTCCATGTTCCCATGGAACTGGGCCCACTATCCCAAAAATCGAAAAGATACCGTTTCCCCTTGGTTAGAGGCCTTTACAAATGCGAGGAAGTGGGTAGAAAAGACAAATGCCAAAAATTGAAACTACGAATTCCGGAAGACAAGTTCCATATAAAAATCCATCCCTAAGGGAAAACCTAAAACACCCGTTCCCCAAAATCTTCATGTTAAAAATTTGCGAATTCATTAATTCAAACGTCCCATACGTGCAGCTTCCATTTTAGAATCCCGTATTCTTTCCCTATTTTGCAGTTACTAAATGGAAACGTAGTATGCAAAACATCACCCGGCTTTTTGATTTTCCCTATTACCAACTGGAAAAATACAATCTGGAGAAATCCTTGGTAACCAAGTACAATGGCAAATGGGTCGCCACTTCCACGCAGGAGTATATTCAAAAGGCGAATGCCATAAGCAGGGCCCTGTTGCGCCTTGGGGTAGGTCCCGGAGATAAGGTAGCCCTAATTTCGATGACCAATCGTACAGAATGGAATATAATGGACATTGGCATCTTGCAATTGGGCGCACAGAATGTGCCTATATATCCAACCGTTTCCGAAGAGGATTACGCCTATGTGCTCAATCATTCCGAATCCAAATATTGTTTTGTATCCTGTAATGAAGTTTTTGAAAAGGTAAAGGCCGTAAAAGAAAGAGTGCCCCACCTTAAAGAGGTGTATTCCTTTGATACCCTAACGGAGTGCAAAAATTGGCAGGAAGTTCTTGATTTGGGCGCGGACGAGTCCAATCAAGATGAAGTGGACAAGTTAAAGGGCGAGGTAAAAGGCGAAGACCTGGCCACCCTAATCTATACCTCTGGCACCACAGGGGTCCCCAAAGGCGTAATGTTGACCCATACCAACATTGTGAGCAATGCCCTGGAGAGTTCCAAACGGTTGGCCATAGGTTATGGAAATACAAAAGCCCTAAGTTTTTTACCGGTATGCCATGTTTACGAACGCATGATGATGTACCTCTATCAATATGTAGGGGTAAGTATCCATTTTGCGGAATCCATGGATATGATCAGCGAAAATATTAAGGAGGTGGAGCCCCATGTCATGACTGCCGTGCCCCGATTGTTGGAAAAGGTCTATGATAAAATCATTGCCAAGGGAACTGAACTTTCAGGAATTAAAAAGGCCTTGTTTTTCTGGGCTGTGGAAGTGGGGCTCAAATACAAACCTTATGGACAAAATGGTTGGTGGTACGAGCAAAAATTGGCATTGGCACGGAAACTCATTTTTAATAAATGGAAAGAGGGGTTGGGCGGAAATCTCCGTTCGATCTCCTCAGGAAGTGCCGCTTTGCAACCGCGTTTGGCCCGTATTTTTAATGCCGCCGGCTTGGGTGTAATGGAAGGTTACGGCCTTACGGAGACTTCTCCTGTAGTTTCTGTAAACGAAATGCGCGATGGGGGTCTCCGAATTGGTACGGTAGGAAAGTTGTTGAACAAGACGGACGTTAAGATTGCGGACGATGGCGAGATATGTGTTAAAGGCCCACAGGTAATGGTAGGGTATTACAAGGATCCGGAGCGCACGGCCCAAGTGCTTA
>JBCCZF010000554.1:0-2616 GCA_039188035.1 Bacteroidota bacterium
AGACCATGGGTTCGCTAACTTCAAAACCCCTATGGCGCAGCAAACTGGAGACTACCCCATTTTCGCAATGGGCAGACTGTTTGTGGTCAAATTCGATTTTTACGGAATCCGAAATAGTTTCAGGCATCTATGTTTTTTAGTTGTTCCACGGAAATCTCAAAGACATCCGCATATTTGCGGAGTGTTTTTTCCTTTAATTTTTTGAAGACCGAGGGGCGGAAATGCTGCTTTACCCGCCATTTCCAAAGCCCCACATAGCTGGCCAGAATGGGCAAGTCCATCTTATGGAGTTCCATATAGTATTCTATGGGGCTGGTCTGGTTTTCGCGCACACGGTTTTTGGCGTCTGCCACCCGCTCTGCAATTACCTGGATGGCATTGTCCAAAGCTATGGTTTTTGGCTCCCAGCCCGTGCTGAGTTCGGTAACATATTCGCCATTTTCATCAACGGCATATACCATATCCTTGATGTTGGCCGATTCCAGGGTACTTTTATCCTGCGGAACTTCCTTTTTTTTCACTTTCTTGGAGGGTTTAGAATTGCAAAACTATGCCTATAAAACGGGACAAGGCCCTACAATTTGGCATCTACCTCGTGGATTAAAAAATTCAACCTACAATCTACGATTAAATCCCCATTTCTGAAAGAAGTACAATCAATGGTACAGATACTAAGATCTGCCCCATCATAGCGGGATACCAGTTTGGCCTTGCTTACCAGGGTATCCCCCACTTGAGGCAATTGATGAATGAAGGCTTTCTTAATGGCACTGATGTAGCCCACCAGATCGTTGCTGGTAGCCTCAAAATCGTCTACCCTATAATAGCTTTGGCCCACAATGGCCGAGGAGGTCTGGGCGGCATTTTCAAGGAGGCCCGTTTCCGAAAAATGCCCGTTTTTGACAAACACACAGTCTTCTGGAATATGGAACTCCGTAATGACGGACTCATCGTCTATAAAGGGCATATCGCTGACCAATAAAAATGGGGGTCTGTGCGGCAGGAATTTTCGAATGTCTATCTTACCTCCGAGCCGCTCCATATTATTTGGCCAAGGCCGTTTTCATTTCACCTTGGGCCACTATCCGTCCCTGATACTCAATGGAGGAGGAAACCAAGGTTACATCCATAATATCATGTAATATCTTTACCCTGGTGGTCAATTGCCCATGAACTTTGGGCAGTTCCAAGACATCCACTTTTTTCATCGCCCCAATATAGCCTACAGGAGCAGGAAGCTGTTTTAAATAGTACGTGTATCCCTTATGTAAGGCTATGGTCTGTGCCATATTTTCGATAAGGCCCGAGGCATGAAAACAACCGTTTTTTACGAATAGATTTTTCTCGGGGACGGTAAACCCGGAAACGATACTGTCCTCGGCATAGAAGAGCAGGGAATCCACCATAACAAACGGATTTTTTTGAGGGATGAGACTCCCGATAAAGGTTTTGTCCGTTAAGGGTGCTTCCAAAAAGCTCATTTAGCACACGGTTAAATAGGCATAGGCATAGGAAAAACGTGCACTTTCGGGGACATGGAACAAGATTTTCTGTCCTTTTTGAAGCTTCCCGGATGCCACCAGTTCCTCGATCATAACGTAAATGGAAGCGGCCCCTACATTCCCTACCTTTTCCAGGTTAAGGAACCATTTCTCCCATGGAATTTCGATGCCTTGGTCCTTGAGTTCCTCGTATAGGCCTTCCTTGAAATAATAGGAAGAAATATGCGGCAGGTAATAATCGATATCGCCTGGGCTAATCTGATGTTTTTCCATTGCATCCTTTAGACTATGCACCCCTTTCACCAAGATGCTGGCCCCTAAAAGCTTTACATCCTGTTTCATGGCGAAGAGCGATTTTTTGCCCCAATCCTCCGCGGGATATTCACTCCAGGGCTTAAGATGACCATTTTCCAATTTATCGGCCCCGGCGTACATACAAGCTTCCATTTCGAAGGCGTAGGAATAGCCCTCCATCCACTCAATTTTAAGCGGGGTATCCCCCTTGGGTTCGTTTTCCAGTAGTATGGCCCCGGAACCATCGGAAAGCATCCATCGCAAAAATTCCTTGTCAAAACCCAAAATGGGATTCTCCTCAACAGCCTTGAGATTGTCTACCTCGTTTTCAAAAATATCCGATTTCATCCATGAAGAGGTGCGTTCCGATCCCGTACAAACGGCATTATTGGTCTGTCCGGAAGCCACGGAAAGATAGCCGTACTTTAAGGCGTTCATCCCTGAACAGCAGGCCCCGGAAGGGGAGTTGATCTCCATATTACCGTTTTTTAGAAAACCGTGTACCATGGCCGCATGGGAAGGTAAGATCTGATCTGGACTGGAAGTGCCACAAGACAACAACTGAATATCCTGGGTCGTGAATTCCGTGTCGCACAAGGCTTCTACGGCGGCAGCGGTAAGTTGGGCATTATTGTGGGTTACCTCACCTTTATCATCAATGGCATAGTAGCGCTGTTTTATTTTATTATTGCGAAGGACTATGCGCATGGCCCTGGATGCCCGGCCGTTAATGGCACCCAGTTTTTCCTCCATTTCCTCGTTCCCAATGGGTTTGTTGGGTAAAAACTTCGCTATTCTGGTAATATAAACACCCCTCATC
>JBCCZF010000555.1:0-2611 GCA_039188035.1 Bacteroidota bacterium
TGGATATCGGAGCGTGTTTTTCCCGTACGTACCCGATAAAATTAAGGGGTAAATCGACTGAGCCCCGTGAGCCGTACCTCGTGGATGCGAGAAGGCCCGTAGTTTACGCTAAACGCCCTGCCCATGGTTCTTTTTCCCAGTTTGGGGGTTGTTCCCCACTCCACGATGCTTTCTTCCCCGGAATCCGTTTCCCAGAGGATTTTTATAGAATTGGGTTCCGCATCCTGCAAATAGGGCCGTACCAATAGTTTTTGTGCCTCGGCCAACACCGGGCTTAGCAGGATCCACAAAAGTAGTATCGGTTTTAGACCTATCAGGTCTATTTTGATAGGTTTGTTGGTTCGTATCATGTTACTGTGTTTATTTTTAGAAGTGCGTCGTTTAAAATGTTCAGGGCGTGTTGTAGTTCTTCCCTGGAAATGGTAAGTGCCGGGGCCAATTGCAAAACATTTCCGGCGGACACTTTAAAACTCAATCCGTTTTTTAGGCAGTGGTACATAAGCTGTTCCGCTGCATCCACGGCTTTTTCCTTGGTGTCCCTGTCCATTACCAGTTCAATGCCCCATAGGAGCCCTATCCCCCGTATATCCCCGATAATCGTATGGTCTTTGTGCAATGCACTTAAGCTGCTGCGCATAAAGGCCTCGTCCAGGCCTACTTTATCCAAGAGATGTTCCTCCTCCAGGATTTCCAAGGTGGTCAATCCGGCCATGGATCCCAGCGGACTTTTTTCATGGGTATAGTGGCCCAGGGAAATATCCCCAAAAGAGTTATAGGCATCACGGGTTACCATAGCGGATTGGGGGAAAATACCCCCGCCCAAACCTTTGCCCAAACAAAGGATATCCGGTTCAATGCCGTAATGCTCAAAGGCGAACATCTTGCCCGTCCTGCCCAAGGCTATGGGGATTTCATCCAAAATAAGAAGGGCTCCGTATTTGGAACACAGGTTTCGGGCCTCTTTCCAAAAGGTCTTGGACGGAATCTGTACATCCGTATTTCGTACGGTTTCCGCTAAAAAAGCCCCAATATCCCCCTCCTTGGAAAGCACATATTCCAGATAGTCCAAGCATTTGGATTCATCACCTTCAAAAATTCCACGATAGGTCACCGGGGGTGGAATACGTTCTACGCCGGGCATTAAAGGCCCCATGTATTCCCGAAAAACGGATTCGCCACCTACGCTAATGGCATCTAGGGAGGCCCCATGAAAGGAATCCCAAAAGGAAATTACCTTGTGCCTGCCCGTTACGGCACGGGCCAATTTTAATGCGATGCCTATGGAGGAACTGCCATTGGGCGTAAGCAATACCCGGTTAAGGTCGCCCGGAAGTAAGGAGGTCAGTTTTTCAGCAAAATGGATGGCTACTTCGTTGGTATATCGCCTGGTGGAAAAGGTCAGGGATTGTAGTTGCCCAACTAACCGTTGTATCAGTTTGGGATGGGAAAACCCGATCTGGTGTACGTTGTTGCCGTGAAAATCCAAGTAGGTCTTCCCGGCTATATTTTCGATATAAGGCCCTTTGCACGTTCCAAGCACATCCAAACAGGGGGTGGAGAGGGCCTGGTGTAAAAAGTACCGCGCATCCTTGGCCAACAGCTCCTTGGTGGTATCGTTCACCTCGTTTTTCAACCACTGCACACGGGCGGGAGTACGGTTAATATCGCCTTCGGTACGTCTGTTAATAGACATGTGTTCCGTATCTTCTATTTTCATGAGGCTCTTTTTTAGGGTATTCCCTTGTATTGTACATCCAAAACAAAAATATCTGTTCGTGTTTACGTATCCTATTTGGACCCGGTGTTTGCACTTTTTATGTCCATGATAAAGCTGAATTCCCCTACTTCATGTTACCATTGTTATTCTGGATGAATTTCCATCGGATAGCTCTGTTCTTTACAGTATAGGTATGTATACCCTTGGAATGCGATCGGGGCTTATGCCATCCATAGTGATGAAACAATATAATCTATCCCAAAAACGGGTGGTGCCCTTATCCCATGCCCAAGACGATTAGGATAACAAGGCCATTTTTGATGTATTGTTCGTGGTGTTGGAGACTGTCTTGAAAGATGTCAATGGTTTTTTATGCCCTTCTTTGCGATTTATTGCGTTAATCCGATAGCTCTAGGGGCCAATAACACATTTCAAAATTTTCCCACCATCCCTTCTTGGTATTACTATCATCACTTCCCATTCTGGAAATAGCCACCCGGTAGTTCTCGTTTTTAACGTCCGTTCGGAATCAGGGTAAAGGGACCGGACGGAGATCTTATCCCTATTTACGTCGTCCCGCCCTGGAACAATTACGGATGGGAGCCCTGTCCTTCTAAAGTGGTACCAACCTTCGAGGCCTATCCGAAACGGGGCAAACCACTTTGTGTGCTTATGGTTTCCTGTTCCCATCCGGGATCTTTCCGGTCAAGGTGATTTGGCAATGTCTTGCAAAACCTACCAATAAGACGGGCAGCACTAAAAATCGTTTCTCTTTATTTTTTCGTATTTGTATAATTTAGTAACTTGTTAAAAGACAAATATTAAAAATAAAGGGTACAAAACCTTCCTGTTAATGTTAAGTTTTCAAAATATCAAGATTAAATCCGCCAGAAA
>JBCCZF010000556.1:0-2610 GCA_039188035.1 Bacteroidota bacterium
GTTGGTTTTAGATCGCTACGGATGTTCCATTCGCTCCAATGAAATTGTAATTTCCCCCTTGGATCCGGATTTGATTACCCTGGATCCCTCCGATGATATTGTTTTCCCGGAAGGCACAACGCGCAGTGTAACCGCAAGTGGGGGAACCGCCTACCGTTGGGTGGACTCCAATAACATGGAGGTCGGTACCTCGGCCACCCTCACCCTTACGGAGCCTGGAACCTACACCCTTATTGCCAATATTGACAACTGCCAGATTACCCGTACCGTTACAGCAGAGTATTTGGACACCTTTAAGGTGCCCAATGTAATTACCCCCAACGCAGATGGCTTTAACGATCAATGGGTACTGCCCAATTCCTTTGCCAACAAGCAAGATGTAAACGTAATTATTTATGATGATAGCGGGATAGAGCTCCTGAACGAGATGGGATACCAAAACAACTGGCCCTCCTCTTCTACCGCCTTTCCCAGACAAAGTATGCTATTCTACTACGTAATTAAGAATGCCGAAGAAACGCTAAAACAAGGCACTATAACTGTAATCCGATAAGTAGAAATGAGACTAAAAATTCTTTTGGCTACAGCATTTATCTTTCTTCTGGCTCTACCAAAAGTAGGGGCCCAGGAGGAAACCCCCATACTTACCTATGAGGTTCCCTCCCAAAACCTATTGCGTTTTAATCGCTTTTTAATCAATCCTACATTTTCTACGGTACGGGAGGACAAGTCTTACATCAATCTTTTACACAGAAACCAATCGGTACAGTTTGACGACAATCTGCAGAATTACTTTTTGAGCTATAGTGGGCGTATCAGCGATCGCACGGGATTGGGACTTAGCCTCTATTCCCAGAGGGTAGGCCCTTTGGACAATATAGGTGTCCTTGCCAACTACGCTTACGGGATAAAACTAAGCGAAAAGAGCAATTTTACTTTTGGAGCCAACATCGCCTATTACAGTAGTGGCCTTAACCGAAACAGGATCACCACTGTAGAGGAAGATCCATTTCTTAATGGATTTCAAGACGAAAGCCTTCTCTCCTTTCAGCCGGGATTTAATATCTCTTTTGGCCAATTCGATTTTGGGGGCTTCGCTGAAAACCTATTTGATTACAACCTAAAAACCAATGAGTCCCTTACGGATTTTAATGAAAAGACGTATTCCGCGCACCTACAATATACCCATCAGTTTGAAAATGGCGACGGTATCCTGGAAAACGGAAGATTATTGCCTTTGGCACGAGCGCGAAAAGTAGGGGAGGACGACCTTACCTTTGGGGGAAGTCTTATCTTGGATCTTCCCAAATTGGGCTGGTTGCAAGGTGGTTACGACAGTTTCTATGGGGCCTCCGCAGGTATTGGGTTTAACTTAAACCGGAGGTTGTCCCTAGGATACACCATGGAAAAAGGGCTTACCACCGATTTTGATAATCTTGGTGTAACCCATGAAATCTCCTTTGCCTATTCCTTTACACCCCACCTTACGGAAGATCGCGTAATGTTGGAAAATCAGGGGGAGGACTTGGCAGATCAAGAAGAACCAAAATTGGAAGACCTGGCCAGCAATGACGAAATTGAGGAGCTCAAGCGCAAACTAGCTGAAAATGACGCCATAATACAGGAGCTCATGTTCCGTCAGGATTCCCTGGAAGCCAACCGACAGAAAGACTTGGAGCGGCGCTTTGAAATGGTGATGCGAATGGTTCGCAATGAGACCCAAGGAAACCGTCCGGACTTGGAGAAGCGGGCCGAGCAGCTTTTCCAAACCGGCTCGGATACGTCCACTGACCTCACCAGTGCGCAGACCGATTCTCAAAACACCATCAGCCCATCCCAAAATGGCCAAGTAGCTCCCAAAACGGCGCCTGTTAGAACCAAAACAGGAAATACATCGCGCCCGGACCCAATTACCCAAGATAGGATCCGAACTGCCATAGCCGCAACTGCCGGTGATGCCAAAACTGGCAACAGGCAAGGCACACAGCATATTAAAAGAAGAAAATTCCAAAATTTGGACGGGGTTACGGACGGGTACTACGTTGTTGCGAACGTATACAAAGGAGGCAAATACATGGAAAAGTTTATGACCGGCCTCCAAGAACAGGGGTTTCAACCGGATTATATTGATAATCCCAACAACGGACTCAAATACGTGTACCTAGAGCGCTTTGACACCTGGGAAGAAGCCGCAGCCGCCTATAACAGTCAATTTAACGGAGCATATGATCAAACCCTATGGGTCATGGATGTGGACAGCCGCTATACCAATGAGGCCTATGCGGACAACGTGGATAAATTAAAGGAAAGATCCTCCCAATATGAATCCGACGTGCTCCAACAGAACGTGGTTGCCCGTGATAATTTGGCCGCCACCGAAGCACCTAGCCCCTATGAAATTGGGAGTGGGGAGACCGGGTTCTACATCATAGCCAACGTCTTTGCCAATCCAAAAAATGCCAATCGGTTTGTAAAACTGCTTAATTCCTATGGCCTCAATGCCAGCTATTTTATAAACCCCGAAAACAACTGGCGTTACGTATACCTAAAAAAACATCAATCCTGGAACAATGCCTTAATATCCTATTATTCCAAGCTTAACAACTCGTA
>JBCCZF010000557.1:0-2605 GCA_039188035.1 Bacteroidota bacterium
GTTCCTCCACCATTTGTTCCGCTTTTTTGCCCTCCGGATTATTGGGGTAGGTAAGGGCCACGTAGTTTAAGGCCTCCTTAAAGGATTCAAAACCCTGTAACCTTCCTATGGCATTGGCCTTGAGCATTTCGAACTTGGGTACAATGGGATCTCCGGTATACCGATTGATGTTTTCCTCCGCACCGGCGATTACCTTCATAAACTCCTGGTTCCTGTACCGTTTGAACAAGGCGGCATAGCGTGCTTCCGGACTGTCCGAGCTATCCGCCAAAATAGCCTGGGGGTTCAACAAAATCTCCGCATATCTAGAGCCCGAATGGTCCTGGATAATGTTCTGCTTCATTTCCAGGGCCAAAGGGCTGTTCTCTTCCTCATAGATTTTATAAAGGTTGTATTTGGACGGTAAGATCAAACGCTGCTCGGGATCGGATCGGAGTACATCTTCCAATTTGCCCGCCGCCAGCTGGTTTTCCTTGAACTTTTCCTTGTAGATCAGTCCCAATTGGTAGTTGGCAAAATTGCGCTCCTTGGCCAAGCTATCGATTACGGATACGTCCGTTGGCACTTGATCCATATAAAAATCCAGATCATATTTTTTGTCCCCAAGGGGATTTCCCAGGGAATCGGTAGTCGCCGCCAACTCCGTTTCGGCATCGGCCGTGGGTAAAATCCGGTTTTTATTGCTCCAACGCCATTCGTCCTCCAAGGGCCTATTGCCCCAGCGCGTGGTAAAATCGTTCTTTCCATAACCCAAACTGGTAATGTTGTAGAAGTAGAATTTTCCCTTGTTCTCCTTCCCGCCCTTACTCTTGGTAAAGTCGGCAAAACCAGCGGTAATACGATCTTCCTCCTTTTGGGCAGCTTCTTCTTCCGCTTTTTTTAATTCTGCAATATAGGCCCCAAAATAAGCCATACGCTCATCTATGGACATGTTGTAGAGGCCAATAACGCTGTCCGCATGTTGAACGATATCCTCATACGTGATCACATCGTCCAAGTTGTCCCTTTTCTTTTTTATCGCCCGGTGTTTCCTGGAATTTTCGGGGAGATTGGTGAGCACACTATCATAATAAGCCCCCGCAATCTTATAAAGGTTATCATCAAAATTGTACTCCGCCAGGTTTTCATAGTTCAGGGCATTCAGTTTGGGTTCGTTCTGGGTGGCGCGGAGCGATTTGTTAAAATAGACCAAGGCCAAACTGTCCGATCCCCGTTCCAAATGGAACTCCGCAACTTGCCGGTAAATCTTATCCAAAAACGGGCGATTTTCCCTGTTTTCTTCCAAATCCGTTAAATATTCCAGGATTTCCAAGTGGTTTTCCTCGGTAATCTCCGTATTGCGGATCTTTTGGATCTCCGCGTTGATCATATAGACCCGCGGCGAACGCCGATTCAGGTCCACCACCTTGTCAAAGGCATAATTGGCACTGTCCTTAAACCCCAATTGGTTGTACAATTGGCCAATAATGTAATAGTATCTTCCCTTTTCCGGGTTCTTCTTGGTATAGTAGGACGCAATCTTTAGTTGCTGGATGGCCGTATCCCGGACATTGAGATTAATGTAGGCCTGGGCCATCATAGCCCTGGCGTCTGCATAGTCCTGATCTCTTAGCTCCTCAAACTTCAAAAGGCGTTTTAGATTTTTCAGGGCCAATTCCTCGTTCTCCAGGCGAATGTTCACCTTTTCGCGCCAAATATGCGCCTCGTTGAGCTTATTGCTGTAGTTGTATTTTTTGATGACATAATTAAAAGCTTCCAGCGCAGGGATATACCGCTGATCAAAGTAGCGGGCCTTGCCCAATAGCAGAAAGGCCTCGTCCGTCTGGGGATTGCGCTCCAGATCCTCAATGTCCATGCTGTGCTTTTGGATGGCCTTGGTGGCCTTGTCCTCTGCAAGGATAAAGTTGGGGTTGTTGTCCTCGGAATCCAGTTTTACCTCGTCCGTGACCTCCAGGCGCTCTATGGGCAAAATTTCCCAATAGTCGTCCTTATAATTGGCGTTGAGCTCCTCCCGACCTAGTTCAAAAGCATTGTTGCCATTGTACAACACATTGTACTTGGTGTTCAGGGCATGCCAGTTGCGGTTTAGGAACGCATCCTTTTTTGTGGAACATGCCTGAAAGCACAGTCCTCCTATAATGCCAAAAAATAGAAGCCTAAAAATTGATTTCAATGGTTCTAGTAAATGAAGTGGTTTAAAACACCTCAATGGATATTTGCCCTTTTTTATCGTTTGCCCTTTTCTGAAATGCAACGCTCGTAGCCTTGTTATAGTTCAGGTGTGGCGTACATAAGATTAACTTAAAATAAAGGCTATTAGTATAAGAGGTTTAAACTTTTTTGCTTTGGGCAATACCTGCCCTTTTGGTCGGGTTGGAGAATTGCGGTTTTACACCCTTGATTTGTCCTTAAATCCAATAGCAGTTCCTTAGGGGGCCCACAACAGCATAAAATCCCCTTGTCCAGCCCTTGGTACGATTCGAAGGGTCTTCGATTTACCGACCCATTCGTCCAAAAACATGTCGGTCATCAACGCAAACCCATATCATTTGCCCAGTTGTCCGGTCTTTTGCCCTTTTAACGCCAAACCTACTTTCATTTTGGA
>JBCCZF010000558.1:0-2605 GCA_039188035.1 Bacteroidota bacterium
ACCCAAAGCAGGGTCATATGTTCTAAATGCAGGGATTGGGACAAAGCCCCAACGTCCAGGGTTTCAAATCCCAAATCGGTGTTCAGCACACCTACCTGTTCTTTGGCTACCGGATCATTCCCCGCAATTAGCATTACTGGCTTCACATTGTATTTGGGAAAACGGGGATCCTGCAAGTTTTCATACCCATAAATGGTATAGGCTTTGACCACCTTGCTATTTTTTGCCCATTCCTGGATCCGTTCCGCACCAGAGACTTTGCTTTCCAAGCCATGGGAAATCCCAGGGCCCACGGGATTTGTACAGTCCACTAAGGGCTTTCCCTTAAAATCCAGCGGAGCGAGAATACGTTCATTGAATTTGAAGGGTGTGGCCAAGAAAACCATATCTGCCCTATTAATGGCATCCTGAATAGGAAGTGCAGATAACCAAGGGTTTTTGGCAATAGCCTTGACCACACTTTCACTTTGGACATCATTGTGGGCAATTCGGATTTCATGTCCCTTCCGCTGTAGGTTGTTGGCCAGGGCATAACCTACATTGCCAATACCGATAAATGTGAGTTTCATGACATTACGAATTTCTATTAGGTGTTTTCCCGCCCAAGCAGTTGCTGGACTACCAAGCGCGCTGCCGCGGCCCCGGAGTTTTGTTGCTGTCCCGTTATTAGGTTCCCGTCCGCAATGGCATACGAACTAAAGGGGGCTGCCACCTTAAAAGTGGTATTGGACATCGTACGGGCCTCTTCCTCGATCCAGTACGGTTGTATTTTCTGCCCAACCGCCTGATCGGCAAATTCCTCTTCCACATTGGCAAAACCTGTCCATGTCTTGCCCGTTACCAGGAGTTCCCCATTGGTTTTTTTGGCCTCCAGTAACAAAGTGGCCGAATGACATACGGCCGCACTCGGTTTTCCGTTCTCATAAAATTGGGAAAATAACGCTTCCAAATCGTGGTTTCCCCGAAAAGTATACATAGGCCCTTGCCCCCCTACCAGGAAAATGGCATCGTAATCCTTGGCGTTGACCTCAGTTAGTTTTTTGGTGTTCCCCAACATCTGGTTAAACCAGTCCAATTGCATATAACCCAGGGATATCACATCTTGGGCGGAATACCCACTAGCGTCCGTAGGGTCTGAATAGCGATCCATGACAATGGCCCCACCTTTTGTGGAAGCCAACTCCACCTCATAACCCGCTTCCTGAAAAACGTGTAAGGGATGGGTCAGTTCGGCCGCCCAGTAGCCAATGGGCCATCCGGTCTGTTCCGAGGTGGCCGGGCTACTGGCCACCATTAGGATTTTGCCCCGATAGGGCATTCCGTGTGCATGGACGTAATTGTTAATTTCGGATATCTTCAATTCCATTTGGCTTCCTTTTTGGGTTGAACATGGGAACAAATTTATTTTTTTCACTTACCTTAGTCAATATACTTACCATTTAGAATGGTACTAACTTTTTAGAAAGTATATTGTAAATCAATATCTTATGCCTGATTTCATCTATAACAACAAAGTGTATTACAATCCGGTGGAGTTTGCCATGGACAGAATAGGCGGTACTTGGAAAATGCCCATTTTATGGCGTCTCAAAGAACGTATATTCCGGTTTGGCGAGTTGAAGAAGGACATTCCCCATATTACGGACAAAATGCTGACCTCTCAGTTGAGGCAATTGGAAGCGGAGGGTTTTATCCACCGAAAGGTATATGCCGTGGTACCCCCCAAAGTGGAATATTCCATTACGGATAAAGGTAGGACCGCCGTCCCCATCATTGAAACCATCCGCAACTACGGTCTGGAGCTTATGAAGAACGAAGGGCTTCTGGAGGGCTAATATAAAAAACCGCCCAGAGTATATCTGAAAAGCGTGTACGGCCAACATCGCCATTCACCATACACGCTTTACATAGTTCTAAAAGGATTTGTTTTGCCTTATTCGGACTTTTTCAAACGCTTAAATATATAACGTGTAATAAAGATACCTTGATCACCCAAGGCATCTCCCGAGCTGCTTTCCACCCCGGAGGTTACGAAGGCCAAATCCCATCCATTGGCCAACATTTCGTTTACCTTGGACGATATTACGGCATCGTTGGCTGCAATATTCTGGAATCGGATACCTGCTACGTTGTAGAAGTTTAGCAGTTTGGTTTCCTCAAAATCCTTTACCCGTATATCCTTTCTTTTGGAAGTATTACGTTGGTCGTTTTCCGCGCTGCGGTCCGAGGAAAATTGGTAATAGTCCCGCTCCGTATCACTGGAAATCATCCTGGAACGGCCCAATCCTCCGGGCACTATGGATTCCACACTGGTTATAATTTTCACTTCGTATTCCTGGGCGACAATACCCCATACCAGGCCAAAAAAAAGGGCCACTGTCAAAATAGTTTTTTTCATTTTTAGCTATTTAAAATTAACATACCACTAAAGACAAGTTACAAAAGCATGGGTTGCATACAGGTGCAAAACCGCTTTCATTTTATAAAAAGGTTAACACCTTGTACCTAAATGACAGCCAAGGTCGCCGACAACACCTTTTTGCACTATCCATTTCATTTACGCCCGATTAAAAGTAATATTTCACTCGTAACCGTAACATCCAAG
>JBCCZF010000559.1:0-2600 GCA_039188035.1 Bacteroidota bacterium
GCCCAGTTTCGTGAACTGGGCCCGACGGTGGTCGTCGTTGTGGCCCACCTTTAAGGGATCCCTCTACATTACCCAAGAAAGATTCTAATGCTTTTTTTGCGGCCGCTTTGGTGATGCCCGCGTCAGCTGCCATAGCGTCGATTAATTCCGTTTTGTTCATGATGTAATTCAATTAATTGTTGTTAAAATAATTTTAAACCTCGAACAAATTTATATGGATTTGTCCTCAAGACAAGTAAAATCAAGGGAAATCCCCATTTTTGTTGATAACTCGAAGCCTTTGTTGATAAAGTACGGTAATTTTTCAGTTTCTCCCAGCCCAATAAAGACGGGGCCTTAGGCCATTCGTGCCGTTTTTGATAAACTTAGCCCATTTAGAATTTCCCCAACGGGCATCCTTCGCTTTCCGGGAAATTGCATTTCCAAAAGCTCTATAAAGCCTCCATTTACGGCGACCAACATTTCCTTTTTGTTAAACAAAATGGATCCCTTCTTCAAACTGTGGCCTTCTTCCCTAAATCTGACGGCATACAGTTTAACGGATAGTTTCTCCTCTTCATTGATCAACATACTCCAAGCGGTGGGGTAGGGGCTGAGCCCTCGGATATGGTTGTAAATCTGATGGGCGGGAAGTTGCCAATTAATCCTGCAGGTCTCCTTATATAGTTTTGGGGCGGATGTAAGCTTGTGGCGGGCAGGCTGGGGCTTTCGTTCAATACGGCCTCTTTCAATGTGCTGTACCGTCTTTAAAACCAAGTCAGCTCCCAGCAGCATGAGGCGATCGTGGAGCGTACCGGCGGTATCTGTTTCTAAAATCCCGGTTTCTTCCTGCAAGATAATTTCCCCTGTATCTATTTTATCATCTATAAAAAAAGTGGTGACCCCAGTGCTGGTTTCCCCGTTCATGATAGCCCAATTAATGGGGGCCGCCCCCCGATATTGCGGCAATAGGGAGGCGTGAAGATTAAAGGTACCATGGCGGGGCATACTCCAGACCTCGCGAGGAAGCATCCTAAAGGCAACAACAATCTGGACATCCGCCTGCAGATGTCGTAACTCGTCCAAAAATGAAGCACTTTTTAGATTAGTGGGTTGCAGAACCGGGATGTTTTTATCCTTGGCGTATTTTTTTACTTCAGATTCCCGAAGTTTCCGGCCCCGACCCGCAGGGCGGTCCGGTGCGGTGACCACTCCCACCACGGTATACGAGTGGGCAACCAGTTTGGAAAGGGTGGCCACAGCAAAATTGGGGGTTCCCATAAAGAGTATCCGCATATTTGTCATTTTATATCAATTCATATTCGTTTTTTTGGGTAATCTGTATTTTGCCTTCTTCCAAAAGACATTTTAGGGCACTTAAAACAATTTGCTCCGGATAGGACAAAAGGGAAATGAGTTGCCGGGATGTCTTTTTTTCTTGGCCCAGAAGCTCGGAAATTGTATCGCACAAGGAGGCCATATCCGGTTTGGCCCTGGTCTTGCCTAAACATACATCGCAACGGCCGCAATCCTGCTTAAGGTTCTCCCCAAAATAATCCAATACTATCCGATTTCTACAGCGCGAAGCGTTATTTACATAGGCAAGCATCTGCATGAGCTTATACTGTTTGGTGCTGTTTTGCTCCCTTACGATAGGAGCCAGGGTATTGATCGTATGGTCGTCCTCACGCGGTACCAAAAAGGTAATCTCCAAATCGTTGGTTTTGCCCAGATAGGTAATGATGCCATCTGCTTGCAGTTTCTCAAGGGTTGCCACAATACGCCCGTGTCCTATCCCTGATTTTTTGGAGATCAGTTGGATATTGATTTTGGTCTCAAAATCAAAGATGCCCCCATAGGTACGCAGCAAAGTCTGTATCACCGCATGGGTGGATTCGTTTTTATCCATATAGGCAAAAATCCCGTTCTTATCTGTGAGGAATTGGACTGTGGTAGTCCTGGAAAAAGATTCGGAAAGGGCAAGGACGGAATTCAGATCCAATATGCGAAGGGCATTATACGCCAAAAGACGATTGAATTTGTAGGTGTCACAAAATACCTCAAAGTTGATGGAAAAGGTTTGTTGGCTTCCCTCCCCATAAGCGATTTGGAAGTAGGCATTCAACTTTTTATAGAGCGTCTTTAAAAAGGAGACTTCGGGTAAAACACGTAAAAACTGATCTTTGGCCCGTTGTTGGTCCGCAGCATTGGTAAGCAGCACGGCCCTTGCGGGTAGGCCGTTTCTACCCGCTCTTCCGGCCTCCTGGAAATAGTTCTCCAGACAATCGGGTATTTGAAAGTGGACTACCAGGCTTACATCCGGTTTATCGATACCCATGCCAAAGGCATTGGTGGCCACCATAATATGTACAGTATCCGACAGCCATAGCCCCAATCGTTTTTCCTTTTCTTCTTTTGGGATTCCCCCGTGGAAAAAAGTGGCCTTGCACCCATTTTGCTCCAGGTATTGAGCAAGTTCCTCGGCACTTCGTCGTGTACGTACGTAGACGATCGTACTTCTTTTGGCCTTGGAGCAAAACTGTTTTAGCCTGTATTTCTTGTCCTCGGTATGGATTACCTGCAATCCAATGTTCTCCCGGAGGAAGGAGTCCTTCACCACC
>JBCCZF010000560.1:0-2598 GCA_039188035.1 Bacteroidota bacterium
CTTTTACGGAAATCCCCACAGGACTTGGCCACGCCCACTTCCTAAGTCCACCATTATTTCGAAAAATGGAAGTTGTGGCCTAACTTTACACAATGAAGTCATTTCAACCATTAGGACTTCAACACCAAAAAAAACAAATGACCCAGAATCTCCGCCTGTTTTTCTTTTGCACGCTCTTATCCCTTGCGATTTCGGCACAGACGGAAAAGCGCCTTCCCACCCTAAAAAAACCAAAACCTTCTGCTGTTTCCACCCCTTTTTATTCGGGACTCAACGGGTATTTTTCCTTCCGGATTCCTGCGGTAATCAAATCCAAGAAAACGGTAATCGCCTTTGCCGAAGGCCGAAAGAACTCGACCAGCGACTTCGGGGACATCGATTTGGTATACCGCCGATCCACGGATAAGGGAAAAACCTGGCAATCTTTAAAAAGACTGTTCGATATGGATACCCTAGCCGTTCAGAATCCGGTTCCCATCTATGTTTCCAAAACAAATACCATCGTGCTACTTTTCAACACTACCTCCCAAAGCGAACACGATATTTTGTATAAGGACTATCCCCTGGAAGAAGAACGAAAAGCATGGGTGACCCGTTCCATGGACGAAGGCAAGACCTGGACGACACCCATTGATATTACCCGACAGGTAAAAAGGGAGCACTGGCGATGGCATGCCCTGGGCCCGGTGCACGGGATTGAATTACAACATGGGCCTTACCAAGGACGGTTGGTTGCCCCAGTGGCCATCAGCATCGCCAAGGGAAACAAGGCCTATTGCATGGCCTTGGTATATTCGGATGATTCTGGAAAACACTGGCAGATAGGGGCTGTGGACCGCAATGTAATCGATGCCGTAAGAGCTAACGAAACCACCATAGCCGAATTGTTGGACGGGCGCATCTATGTGAACACCCGCGACCAAAATGGGGGTTCCCTGGAAAAAAACCGTGGAGAGGCTTTTAGCCTGGACGGGGGGTTAAGCTTTTCCGGGCCCATATTGGAATCCGGTAGATTTCCAAGTCCCGTAGTGCAATCATCGCTACTGGTTTGGAACGGCAGGGATGGCGAACTTGTTTTATTCGCTACCCCATCCCATAGGGACAAAAGGGAAGATTTAGTTGTGATGGGCAGTTGGGACGGTACCGAAACCTGGCAGACCCTGTTTCAAGTGCATGAGGGGTTTTCCGCGTATTCGGATATGGTTAGACTCGATAAAAGAACTTTAGGTGTTATTTACGAAACGGATGACTACACAAAAATTCGGTTTGGCCGATTTAAAATAAGGAACAGGCCGTAATTTCCGATATCGTCGACCCCTCCCCAAGCGGACAAAACGATTATGGTTATTTTCGTCTGGCCGTGCCCACCAAAGCCCAACCACTATTAGGCCTTTATAGACTAAAAACGGAAAAACAAACCATAACGGGCAACTTCCTCCCAAATTAAATCCCATTGTATGGGAAAATTGTATAGATTTATCGCTTCGTGGCACATAGACCCGTCCAAATCCTGAATCCCCCGATGCTGTGCCCAGGATATTTTATGGGAATCAACTTGTTTCAAGGTATTTGGCCTATTTTGAAAGCGCATGGATTATTTTGTAATTACAAGTATTCTGGTATTCCTTTCGGCCCTGTTCGGGTACCTTAATGTGCGCTTCATAAAACTGCCCAATACCATAGGACTTACCTTGATTACCATTCTTTTCACCATAGCTGTTTTTGCCTTAAGCTATGTGGATGACACCCTTTTGTCCGCGGAGCGCTTCATTATTTCCCAGATTGATTTTAAGGTAGTACTCCTGGATGTTATGCTCAGTTTTCTCCTTTTTGCCGGGGCCTTGCATACCGATGTACAAAAGTTAAGGGAACAACGTTGGCCCGTGCTGGTCTTTGCCACCTTTGGTGTCCTAGTTTCCACAGTACTGGTGGGGACGGTCGTCTACTACCTCTTTATGGCCTTGGGGATGGGCATCCAGTTTATCCATTGCCTTCTTTTTGGGGCATTGATCTCCCCAACAGATCCCATTGCCGTTTTGGGTATCCTCAAAAAGGCGGGCGCCCCTAAAAAACTGGAGATCAAGATTGTGGGCGAATCGCTTTTTAATGATGGGGTGGGCGTTGTAGTGTTCTTGACGATCTTTGGATTGGCCGGCGGTTCCGAAAATGGGTTCTCCCTATTTGCCATCCTGGAACTGTTTGCGGTAGAGGTTTTTGGTGGACTGCTTCTGGGGGCCTTTCTGGGATGGGGCACCTACCGACTTATGAAAACTATTGACGATTATAACATTGAGGTTATCCTCACCTTGGCGGCGGTGATGACCGGTACCGTCCTGGCCCAATACCTCCATGTATCCGCGCCCTTGGCCATGGTTGTCGCCGGTTTGATCGTGGGGGGAGATCGGGTTCGGGAAACCGCTATGAGCAAGCTGACCGAGACCTATGTCGATAAATTTTGGGAACTGATCGATATCCTGCTGAACATGCTGCTTTTTGTATTGATCGGTATGGAAATCCTAGTGCTCGATTTAAATGCGGATTTTGTCATTGCGGGGCTGCTGGTAATCCCCATAACCCTTATCTGCCGTTACCTCTCCC
>JBCCZF010000561.1:0-2597 GCA_039188035.1 Bacteroidota bacterium
CCCCGGAGGTGTGACCCTCAACAGTTTTCAAGACTGCCGCATTCGACCACTCTGCCATTCCTCCAAAAATGATTGCGGCTGCTTATGGCCCCAACCTGATTTATACTATTTTTCTTTTTTTCTAGCCTCAACGGCGTTTTTAACCTCTTCCAAGTAAAATCTAATCCATGGCCCGTATTTCTTTGTAAACGGACTTTTCCGGAATTATGTTCTTTTAGCCTCCTTTCGGGATCGTTTTGGAAACCGACATAGATTGTATCAAACCTTTCGCTCTACAGTGCATAAACAAAGAACATCGCTCCGAATTTTGCCGCATTCGAGGACATAAACGTCCTGAACCACCTTGCCAACTCTTACGTGGTCTGCCATTTATCACGTATTACGTGATTCCTACAATACCATATAGAAGCGGTTTTAAAGGCCGCTAATCCCGATGGCCATCGGGGTGCCCATTCGCCCTGTTACTTGTTGCACGCCTTAAATTATTTTAAAACTCCAGGCTTGCCCGCCCGAGCAGCCTATGGTTGCAAAGGCGGGTGCAAATATAACACCCTTTTTTGGTTCTTTACAAGGTTTGGAACCAATATTGCCCCGCTCCAGTTGAATTGCAGTGGTCTCAAGGAAGTTCCCGTAAAAATACCATTACAGAGGAAATTCCTAACTTGACCCAATGCAGGATACCACCGTAAGCATTGTAATGCCCTTTAAGAATACAGCGGTGTTTCTTGGGGAATGCCTTTTATCGATCCAAAATCAGAAATTCACAAATTGGGAACTTTTGGCCGTGGACGACCATTCTACGGACGGAAGTTGGGAACTCCTTAGGCAATTCTCGGAATGCGATTCCAGAATCCGCATATTCCAGAATTCAGGTGAGGGCATTATCCCCGCTTTGCGCACAGCCTATGCCCATAGTAACGGGCAATTTATTACTCGGATGGATTCGGATGACATTATGCCCGAAAACCGATTGGCCTGGATGGTACAGGCCCTGGAAAACCTTGGGCCGGGGTACTTGGCAATAGGTCAGGTACGCTATTTTTCGGATAGGGGAATTTCCAACGGTTACCAACGGTACGAGACCTGGTTGAACGGGCTTACGGAAAAAGGGGACAACTATAGCGAAATATACAAGGAATGTGTGGTACCTTCCCCCTGTTGGATGGTTCATAGGTTCGATATGGATGCCATTGGGGCCTTTTTGCCCGATGCGTATCCAGAGGATTATGACCTTACCTTTCGGTTTTATGAAAGGGGATTGCAATGTATTCCCTGTGCCCTTGTCCTCCATTTATGGCGGGACTACGATACCCGTACCTCACGAACAAGCCCGCACTATGCCCAAAACAACTTTTTGGAAATAAAACTCCGTTACTTCTTAAAGTTGGAGTACGATATCCATAGGCCGCTTGCCGTATGGGGCGCGGGAAACAAGGGTAAGGAAATAGCCAAACGCCTGGTGCAAGGGAAGATCGATTTTTATTGGCTATGTGACAATCCCAAGAAAATTGGCAAATCCATTTATGGCAAGGAGATGCTACATTATAAGGTGCTTCGGGAATTGGGGCATCCGCAGAGCATTATTACCGTGGCCAATGAAGAAGCCCAGGATATGATCCGGGCCTATTTGTCCCAATTGGGACAAGTGTCCATGAGGGATTATTTCTTTTTTTGTTGAGGCGGTTTGCCGAACCTTTGACTTGGTTGTTGGGGCACGTACACTTTGTGTGCGGGAATATGAGCTTTGCCTTTTGATTTGACTATCTTTGTACAATCAAATTTAGGAATGCAGTTTACCTATCCAGAACTCCTTTGGGCCCTTATTGCACTACTGATTCCCATTTTAGTCCATTTATTTCAGCTAAGACGGTTTAAAAAGACCCCTTTTACCAATGTAAAGCTCCTGCAGCGCGTGGTGGCCAAATCCCGCAAGAGCAGTGTTCTCAAAAAGTGGTTGTTGCTGTGTACGCGAATGCTACTTTTGGCCGCCTTGGTACTGGCTTTTGCCCAGCCCTTTATCCCGCGTAAAAATGCCCTGTCCAAAAAAGAGACGGTAATTTATTTGGACGATTCTTTTAGTATGCAGTTAAAAAAGGACGGTGTCTCTTTATTGGACCAGGCCATTCAGGAACTTATTCAAGCCATTCCTTCAGAAGAGCCTTTTACCCTCTTTACCAATGCGCAGGTATATGAACGGGTTCGGTTAAAAGAGGTACAAAATGATTGGTTGGCTCTACCCTACACGGCAAAACAATTAAACCTGGACGAAATTCGCCTTAAGGCCCAATCCTTTTTTGGGCAAAGCGAAGAAATGATAAAAAACCTAATCGTCCTTTCCGATTTTCAAGAGCGCATTGCTGCAAAGGATTCCGATAGTCTGGCTGGAATGCGGGAGCATCGGGTTCGACTACGTCCTGATAATTTAACCAATGTGTCCCTGGATTCCATTTTTGTTTCGGATACCAGTCCGGATAACCTGGAGGTTACGGCCCTACTAAGCGCCGATAGACAGACCAAGGATATTCCGGTCTCCCTGTTCAATGGACAGGAGCTTATGGCCAAGACCGCAGCTGTTTTTAACGAAGAGGGAAAAGCAC
>JBCCZF010000562.1:0-2595 GCA_039188035.1 Bacteroidota bacterium
CCGGTTTCTTCCTTTGCCAAACCCGGGAAACCTGGCGTCATTCCCCAAAATACATTTAAAAAAGCTTTTTTAACGCCTATTTTTAAAGTCAGAAATGATATTACCTTTGCACCCTATGTCCTTTGCCTTTCCAAAAGACGAGCGATTAAAACGCAAAAAGTTGTTCGAGGCCCTGTTCCGTGAAGGCAGCTCCATTACGGTATACCCCATAAAACTCATTTATCTGAGAACACCCCTTTCTACGGAGAAAAAAAACCAGGCGGCCATGGCGGTTCCCAAAAAAAATTTCAGGAAAGCGGTACAACGCAATCGTGTTAAGCGTATGCTACGGGAGGCCTATCGTTTAAATAAGTCCCAGGTTTTTAACAATAGTTACGGCAAGTTTGCGTTTTTATTTTTATATATTGGTAAGGAGATGGTTCCCTATGGGGACATTGAACGGAATATGCAAGCCGTTCTTCGAAAATTCTTAAAAAAGGAGGTGTCCTAGTTCGCTTCGGCCACCTTGTTTTTAGAACTTGTGCAGGAATCCAAACGCAATACCTTACACAGATTCCAAATTGTACCCCCACAGGCAATCCCCCTGCCAGATGACCAAGGTCGTATAAATTCGTAATACACGGTTCAAATGAAAAGAACGCAAGCCAAAAGAATTCTGATTTCCACTTTTGCTGTACTAATCCTAGTAGTGGGCAGTGGTTTTACCAAAAGTGACTTTTTCGAGATTGCCAAGCAGATTGAGATTTTTACCACTCTGTTCAAGGAATTGAACATGAATTATGTGGATGAGACCAACCCCGCCGAACTTATGGATACGGCCATAAAGAATATGTTGGGGGATTTGGATCCGTATACCAAATTCCTGAACGAGCAGGACGTGGAGGCCTTTAAAATAAACAACGCCGGGGAATATTCCGGGATAGGGGCCTTAGTACGCTCGTACAAGGACAAACTGTTGGTGGTTGAACCCTACAAGGATTATCCTGCGGATAAGGCTGGCCTTAAAGCCGGGGACGAAATCATAAAGATCGGGGACATTACCGTAGCCAATTTTGATGATAATGCCAGCGAATTGCTAAAGGGTGCCAACAATACCTCAGTGGACATTACCTATAAAAGGCAAGGGCAGACCCAGAAGACGACCATAGAACGTGCCGCCGTGGAAATCGATGCCGTTCCGTTCTATAATATGATAGACACCAACACCGGCTACATTGTTTTGGCCAAGTTCAATGCGAAGGCTTCCTCCCAGACCAAAGCGGCTCTTTTAGACCTCAAGGCCAAGGGAGCCAAAAAGATTATTCTGGATTTAAGGGGCAACCCTGGTGGCTTGCTCTCCGAGGCTATAAACGTTACCAATCTTTTTGTTTCCAAAGGGGAGCTCATTGTCACCACAAAAAGCAAGGTAAAGAAGTTCAATAGGGAGTCCAAGACCAAGAACACGGCCGTAGATACGGAGATTCGTTTGGTTGTCCTAGTGAACGGTCGTAGTGCCTCGGCCAGCGAAATCGTTTCCGGAGGGTTACAAGATCTGGACCGCGCGGTGGTCATGGGGGCACGAAGTTTTGGAAAAGGCCTAGTACAAAGGCCTTTGAAACTTACCTATGGTACCCAGCTCAAGGTAACCATTAGCCGATATTATACCCCGTCCGGGCGATGTATCCAATCGTTGGACTATTGGAATAGGGATAAGGACGGCAAAGCCGTCCGCAATACCGTCTTCAACGAGTTTACCACGCGTAACGGAAGAAAAGTAAAGGATGGCGGAGGTGTACTACCCGATGTTGTAATCCCCGCCACCAAGGCCAATGAGCTTACTACGGCACTTATGGGGGACAATATTATCTTTGATTATGCTACAAACTATTACTATACCCATAAACTGCCGGAAATAGGCGATTTTCGGTTTGGAGCATCCGATTATCAGGATTTTAAAAACTTTGTGCAGCGCAGCGATTTCTCCTTTGAGACCAAGACGGAAAAAGCATTGAGGCGGGCCATGGGTGATCAGGAGGAAACCATTTATAACGAAGAAATTGAAGCCGATTTTGCCGCATTGCTCCAGGATATCGAGAAAAGCAAACTCAGTGCCATGGAGACCTATCAAGACCAAATCCAGAAAAAGTTGGAGGACGAAATCGTAAAGCGCTATTTTTATCGCGATGGCCTATATGAATACTATTTGCAGAACGATGAGGCCATCCTGGCCGCTAGTAAGCTTTTGGATAATACTAGTAAATACGATGCTATCCTGGGCAAATAACTGCGAAATGGGAAACAAGCATATCCGGTATTAGGCCTGAACCGTGAAGTCCCATAAATCAAAATTCGGATACATAACCCTGGCTTTCCTGACCTTGATTTTTGGGGGAGTTCTAGGCTATAGGGTACAAGAAAAAGTGCCTTTACAGGCAATACTTGCAGTCGGGGGGAGTTTTTTTCTTGTATATGTGTTCTACATATCTCCATTTTTCAACCTCCTATACGATTACGGATAATGGCGTATTAAGGGTGAAGTGCGCTGTTTTTTACGCCAAATCCGTTCATATAAATCAAATTTAAGACGATCTCCAATTCCAGTAACCTGGTTTCGTC
>JBCCZF010000563.1:0-2591 GCA_039188035.1 Bacteroidota bacterium
CCGGTCTGACCTACGTGTTCTCCATGTGGACGCCATCCCAAGTCGGAAACTGGCTTGGAGCAAGCGGTTGCTGCGCCCAAAACATTGGCGAATTCCTCGATCATCCCCCAATTTTCGGGTCCTTTAAGGCCTCGGCCCCCAGAAACCACGATATCGGCATCAGCAATGGTGGCTTTACCTACCACTTTGTCCACCTCTACCGATTTGGTTGTGAAATCGGCATCACCCAGGGCAGGTGAAAAGTCCTCCACGGAGGCAGATCCCGCATTTTCATGTACGCCGTAAGCGTTGTTGGAAACCCCGATGATCTTCACATCCGAGTTGATTTCTGTATGTGCGAAACCTTTGTTACTAAATGCCGTTCGCTTTACCACAAATGGGGAAGTACTTTCTGGAGCTGCTACCACATTTGGTACATACCCCCCGTTTACCTTGGCGCAAAGAATGGGGGCCAAAAACTTGGTATCGGCGCTGGAGCTCAAGATAATGACCTTGGCCCCTTCGGCTTCTGCGGCCTGGGCCAAAACATTGGCATAGGCTTTGGCATTGAAAGTATCCAAATCACCATTGTTCACTTTTAGCACCTTTGATACGCCATAATTGCCAAGGGTTGCATCTTCTTCGGCATTAACGCTAACAGCGGTTACGCTTTCACCCAGGTCTTGGGCCACTTTATGGGCGTACGAAGCCACTTCAAAAGCATTCTTTTTAAATTTTCCTTTATCGGATTCTGTATAGACTAATACTGACATAATTTTTTCTTGAGGGTTTTAAATTACCTTGGCTTCGCTATGTAATAAATTGACGAGCTCACCAACATTTCCCGCATCTACAAGCTTCACGGGACCTTTGGCCGTTGGTTTTTCAAATTTTTGATCTTGGGTAGGTTGGGGGGCATCCACGGGTTCCACAACATTCAAAGCTTTCTTTCTTGCCATCATGATGCCACGCATATTGGGGATACGAAGGTCACTTTCCTCCACCAATCCCTTCTGTCCTCCAATAACCAAAGGCAGACTAGTGCTGATTTTTTCCTTACCTCCGTCAATCTCCCGGGTTGCCGAAGCATTGTTTCCGTCCACTTCGAGTTCGATACAGGTATTCACGAAATTCATGTCCAACAGGGTGGCCAAAATACCTGGAACCATTCCACCGTTATAGTCGATGGACTCCCTTCCAGCGATAACAAGGTCATATCCCCCGTTTTTAACCACTTCGGCTAGTTGCCGGGCCACAAAAAATCCGTCAGTGGGTTCCGCGTTGATTCGAATGGCCTCATCGGCTCCAATGGCTAGTGCTTTTCTAATGGTAGGTTCGGTTTGTGCCCCACCAACTGTGGCCACATGAACCACGGCGCCTTGCTTTTCCTTGAACCACATGGCTCGGGTTAACCCAAATTCGTCATTCGGATTAATCACAAATTGAACCCCGTTTGTATCAAACTTGGTGTCCCCTTCCGTGAAATTAATCTTGGAAGTGGTATCCGGTACGTTGCTAATGCAAACTAATATCTTCATATGTCGTAGCTATTTATCGCCTCAAAGATAGCTATAAAAATCCTAAATTTATTATGCATGCATAATAAATTTTGTTCTTTTTTTTAGTTTCACCTCCTATTTTGTTCAATAGTATTTTGCTATTTTTGCGTGCGTTTTTAACCGCACTTACTAATCTTAAATTAGGTACGATTTAATGAAAACACTACAGTTTAGGCAAGCAATAGCCGAGGCCATGTCGGAAGAGATGCGCAGGGATGATACCATTTATTTGATGGGCGAGGAAGTTGCGGAGTACAACGGAGCTTACAAGGCCTCCAAGGGTATGTTGGACGAGTTTGGCCCAGAGAGGGTAATTGATACCCCTATATCTGAACTAGGTTTCGCTGGAATTGGTGTGGGTTCTGCTATGATAGGCAATCGACCCATTATTGAATTCATGACCTTTAATTTTTCTTTGGTAGGCATTGACCAAATCATCAATAACGCGGCCAAGATCAGACAAATGTCTGCAGGACAGTTTCCTTGCCCAATTGTCTTCCGTGGGCCTACAGCTTCAGCCGGACAGCTAGCAGCCACGCACTCCCAAGCTTTTGAAAGTTGGTATGCCAACTGCCCAGGATTGAAGGTTGTGGTACCGTCTAACCCGGCGGATGCCAAAGGTTTGTTGAAATCGGCGATCCGGGATGACGATCCAGTTATTTTTATGGAATCCGAGCAGATGTACGGGGATAAAGGTGAAGTGCCGGAAGGGGAGTATACCATTCCTTTAGGCGTGGCCGAAATCAAAAGGGAAGGTACCGATGTAACCATCGTTTCCTTTGGAAAAATCATCAAAGAGGCGTATAAGGCCGCTGATGAGTTGGAAAAAGAGGGGATAAGCTGTGAGGTAATTGATTTGCGCACGGTACGTCCAATGGATCACAAAACCATTTTGGATTCTGTAAAGAAAACCAATCGCATGGTCATCTTAGAGGAGGCTTGGCCATTTGGTAATGTGGCCACTGAGATTATCTATCATGTTCAGGACAAGGCCTTTGACTACCTAGATGCCCCAATAGTAAAAATAAATACAGCGGATACCCCCGCACCATA
>JBCCZF010000564.1:0-2586 GCA_039188035.1 Bacteroidota bacterium
GAAAACTAATTTTTTGATTAAAATATTTTGGAAACCAAACTTGATGAACTAAACTGGAAAATACTGGGGCGTTTACAGCGGAATGCCCGGGAATCTTTTGCGGATATTGGTAGGCAGGTGGGTCTTTCCGCACCTGCCGTGGCGGAGCGGGTAAAGAAAATGGAAGACACAGGTATTCTTTTGGGATACAGGGCTTTAGTTTCGCATTCGCATACAGGGCACCAGCTTAAGGCCATAATTACCCTACGGGCTTTTATGGGCAAATTAAAGCCTTTTTTGGGAATGGTGGATTCCTTGGAAGAGGTCCTCAATTGCTATCGTATTACCGGAAACGAGAATATTGTCATGGAGGTAATCCTTAAGGACCAATTTCATTTGGAAACCTTTATTGATACGTTAATCCAATATGGGGAGACCCGGACCCACATTGTGCTCTCCCATGTGGTATTCAATGCCCCCGTGGGAAAGCTGTCCCCATAGCGTATCCTTTCCCAAGGCTCCTTATCCAAAATTCCCTTTAATATTTGTAGGAGAGTGATATTATCGCTTATTTTATCCCATGGAATGGGAGAAGCTGAACGATTATTTTCAAATGGCCGTGGACAAAACCGTATTTTATCTTCCACGGATTGTAGCCGCAGGTTTTATTTTATGGTTTGGGTTTAAAGTAGCGGCAAAGCTGGTCCAATTGGTCAGGGCCGCCTTGAAAAAGACGGGTTTTTCCGAGACCTTAAGGCCTTTTTTGGCCTCTACGGTAAGCATCTTGCTCAAGGGTGCCGTTATCTTTATCATTGCCACGATATTGGGCGCAGATCTTACGGGTTTGGTGGCTATTTTGGCAGCGGCCGGTTTTGCGGTGGGCATGGCCTTGCAAGGAAGTCTGGGAAATTTTGCCTCGGGAATTTTAATTTTAACCTTAAAACCGTATAAAGTAGGGGATTGGATACAGGTTGAGGAAAAGTTCGGTCGCGTGGTGGAAATCGGGATTTTCAGTACCAATGTTATCACCCCTGGCAACAAGATTCTAATTATCCCCAATTCCATGATAACGGATAGCGTAGTGACCAATTATTCCGAGAAAGGGATGATTCGGCTGGAATTGGAGGTGACAATGCCCTATGCCGAAAACTTTCCCAAGGTACAGTCCATTATAGCCGAGGCCTTGGAGGAGGTGCCCCGGATACTTAAGGAACCTGTTCCGGAAATCGGTATTTTGGATTTTGATTCGCATAGCATCCAATTGATAGTTAGGCCCTATGTATTGCCCGATGACTTTTGGGAGGTCCGGTTTGCCGCGAACAAAGCCATTAAAAGAGCCTTTAGCAGGAACAACATTTCCGTGGCCTATTCCGAAGGTATAGAGATAGGGGCCATTGGGGAATAGAAAGGGGAAGTTTTCTTTGAATCCGGCCCCGATGTATAAGTAATTGCTTTTTTGGCCGGATTTTTGATACTCCATTTGCTATGAGGCGAATTTTGTTTACCGTCACGCTCGTTGCTTCCCTGTTTACGGTTGGTGCGCAGCAATTAAGGGTAAAGAAGGGGGCTGTTACGGATGGAATCAAGCTTAGCGATAGTCTTCCGGAAAGCATTGCCGTGTATCTCCCCACTAATTTTAACGAAACCAGGAAATGGCCGATAGTCTTTGTTTTCAATATGGATGGTCTTGGGAAAAGGGCTATGGGCATTTTGGCCAATGTTGCCGAGAAACAAGGTTATCTGCTAGCGGCTTCCAACGCCATTAGGGACAGTTTATCGATTTCGGAAAACATTATGATAACCAAAAGAATGGTTGATGGGGTACGGGAACTTTTTCCCATACATCCCCATCGAATGTATACGGTGGGTCTTGGGGACGGTGCCCGTTTTGCCAGTTTGGTGCCCGTATTCATTAAGGAAATCGCAGGTGTGATTTCCAATGGGGCCTCTTTTCCCAATACGCAGGTATTGAGCAGGAAAAATCCTTTTCATTACATTGGAATTGTTGGTACGGAAGACTTTAGTTATCCGGATATGCTGGATCAGGAGTCGGAATGGGACAGGCTTCGATTTCCCAATAACATGCTCCTTTTTGAGGGGGGCAACCAATGGCCCTCTACTGAGTATCTTGCCATGGCCCTGGACTTTTTTACGTTGACCGCTATGGCCAAGGGGCGGATACCCAAGGATTCCGTAGCGGTGGAGCGGGCCTTTCACGAACACCTTAATCAGGTTAATAAGTGGACTTCGTTGCAAAAGCCTGTTTTGGCCATGGAATTACTGGAGGAGTTGGAACAGGTCTACAGACCCCTTAAGGAATTGGATTCCCTGGAGCCTAGCAAAAAAGCCTTAAAAAGGAGTAAGTTCTTTAAGTCGCTCAGCAGGGAGCGCAATACCGTTTTTTTAATGGAAAGTTTCGTCAAAGAGGATTACATATATTACTTGGAGGAAGATATTCTGACCTATAACTTCAACAATCTAGGCTGGTGGAAGTACCAGATGGAAGAGCTCCAAAAACTGGATAAAAGTCAAAAAGCTTCCGAGAGACGCATGGGAAAACGCTTGCACGGTTTTGTAAATGCTTTTATAGAGGACAATATAGATGTC
>JBCCZF010000565.1:0-2582 GCA_039188035.1 Bacteroidota bacterium
CTGGGTTTCCCTTCGGACTTTCCCAAATACTCCTCCGAAGGCACATAGCCCTCAATGGAAGCCCTTACAAAATTACCTTTGTTGCAATCTACGGTCAATTCATATTTGCCATTTGCATCTGTTATGACGGCCAATACTTCCTCATTGTTCTCATTTATAATCTTAACCGTTGCCCCTACCAATACTTCATTGGATATCTTATCCCTTACGGTACCCGAAACCCTCTGATCGCAATCCAGGTTCAATGGAATTGTTTCCAAGAAACCATAAATATCATCGGCCCCCATGCCCTCATCCCGATTGGAGGCAAAGAACCCTTTTCTATTCCCCTCATCAAAAATAAAAGTAAAGTCATCATTGTTCCCATTCACGGGTTTTCCCACATTCACTACCCTTCCGTTCAGGTTCCCTTCGGCAATTTTAGTGGCAAAAACATCAAGTCCACCAAGCCCTGGATGGCCGTCCGAGGAAAAATACAAGACTTCCTCACTGGTCACAAAGGGAAAGGTCTCCCTGGCCTCCGTGTTTATAGTACTACCAAGGTTTATTGGGGTCCCAAACGAACCGTCCCCATTAATGGATACCTTGAAAAGATCCGGGCCCCCTATGGTTCCGGGCATGTCCGAAGAAAAAAATAGGGTTCGTCCATCAGGGCTCAGAGCAGGGTGTGCCACGGAATAGGAATCACTATTGAATGGGAGTTCCTGGATGTTCTGCCATTCCCCATCTAACCAATCTGCCTTAAATATCTTAAGACGAATGACCCCTTTGTTATCTTTTACATATTTCCCTTCAATAAAGTTGTTTCGTGTAAAGTATAGGGTTTGTCCATCTTTGGTGGTAATGGAAGAGGATTCATGAAGTCGTGTATTTATCTCGTCGTTTAGTTTGGCTACCTTGTCAAAGGATACGCTATCTGCGTTTACCTTATACAAATCCAAAAAATCCTTGGCATTCCAGGTATGCCTATATCTTGCGAAGTTTCCCGTATCTCGATCTGAAGCAAAAATAAGCCCCTCACCATAATAGGAAGGTGCAAAGTCCGAATATGGGGAGTTGTATTCAAACGGTAAAATTTGATACCTTCCCGAGTTTTTTTCAATTTCCTCCAAATAGTCTTTTTCCTCATTGAAGTAGGTAGCCCTTAAATCGTCCGTAGTGCTATCTGTAAATTGGGTCATAAAGCTTTCGGCCTCGCCATATTTGCCCAAAGTTTTTAATGTCTGGGCATATCGAAATAAGTACTCTGGCCCAACCTCGGAACCGTAATCCGCTATAAGCCGCCCATAAATGCTCGCCGCTTCCTTATAATCCGCATTAAAGTAATAGGAGTTTCCCAATTTTTTCAAGAGATCTTCGGATACATATCCCTTATCCAAAACGGTTTTATAAATATCAATAGCCGGGCTAAAGGAATAATTCTCGTAGTCGTCGTCGGCCCTGGTGACATATTTTTCTTGGGTTATGCCTTGCACGGAAAGCATTCCCATAAGAAGTATCGTTGCTATTTTTTTGATCATGCGTCCAGTTTTAGAAGAAACGTGGCGATACCAACCTTCGGAAGGATTTCAACAGCTCGAACCTTAGGAACACCTCAAAAGAGCCGTCGTTAAACTGGGTACCTCCCAATTCAGTGGTCTCCCTATCATAGGAAAGTCCTATCATCAATTGATCGGACAACTGAAATCCCACCAACCCGCTTAGAGCTGCGTCCCAGCGATACGCCGCTCCCAATGAAAATCTTTCATTAAACAAGAAACTCGCTGAAATATCTACCTGTAAGGGGGCTCCACCTACCGCTTTGGTCAAAAGTGCGGGTTTGAACTTTAGGTTCCCATTCAGATCAAAGACATATCCCGTAATCAAGTAAAAATTAATCCTTTCCTGGGATAAAAACTGAACAGAGTTGGCGTCCCGTTGTTCATTATCAAAAAACTCCGTCTCCAACAGATTGGGTGCCGAGAGTCCAGCATAGAACCTATTGGTATGGTAATATACCCCTAAACCAACGTTAGGAGAGAACCGGTTGTCAATATTATCGCCTGTAATAGGTTCCTCGTCAAAATTATTGAGTCCCGCAAAATCCAAACTTAAAAGGTTTCCCCCAAGTTTTAATCCAAAGGACAATTTTCCGTCAAGGGAAACATCTACCGTATAGGAAACCAGGGCATCCAAATAGGTCTCAGAGACTACCCCATCACCAATATTATCATTGACTATGGAAACCCCATAACCTAATTTGCTATTCCTTATCGGGGAATGAAGATTTAAAGTAAAGGTTTCTGGAGCACCCTCCAAACCTACCCACTGGGATCGGTATAGTGCCGCAATACTCAACTGTCCCCTAGATCCTGCATAGGCAGGGTTTACGCTCATAGTATTGAACATATATTGCGTATACTGCGCATCCTGTTGCCCTTTGGCCCCAGTAACAAATATCAGTATAAGCACGCCGGTCGCCAACACTCCTTTGATCTTCGTATAATCCAATTTCATTATCATCTGCTGATGTATATGTAGCCGTTCTCGGTTATAGGCGTGTTAGAACCTCTAAGTTGGTAATCAAAGATATAAAAATATAC
>JBCCZF010000566.1:0-2580 GCA_039188035.1 Bacteroidota bacterium
CTTTTTTAGGATTGCAAGCCAAAAACATGGAAAGAAATACCACAAAAAAAACCTGTTTCATGAATTTTTAAAATTGAACAAAACCCCCGTACAATTTCTTATTCGTTTGAGGCTGGAATAAATCGGGCGGATAAATCGGGATCGGGCATATCCGCATCCAAGGGGAACATGGGCCTTTTGATGTTTTTATGGCCCAAACGCTCCAAATCTTGATCCACCCCGCCCGGCGTCATGGCCATGACCCAGTCGCCTCGCATGTTGTACAATTCCGGTACCAGATAACCAATTTTAACTACTACGATGTCCGTTTCCCTCGGGTTGAGGTCTAAATCGGTAAAATCCGCCTCATAGTGGTACGGTTTGCGTTTTTGGGTAACAATAACGGAAACACTACCCACCTGTACGACTACTTCTACCTCCGCATGGCGGTCTCCTTCCCGTATTGCCGTAACCGTTCCCTCCAAAAGTACCGGAGGGGCATAACGATTGTCCACCTGGGCACCTACCTTAGCGTTTACCTGGCCGCCCACCCCAGCTTTTAGGGCTTCGGCAATCAGTTCCGGGCCCGGAATAGAGGCATAGATGAGGGAAGGGCCATTTTTCGATTTAAACTCGGGCCGTTTTAGGATTTCCCGCAAGGTCCAGGTAACGTCCCCGGCACCACCGGCCGTGGGGTTATCCCCCATATCACTAATGATAAAGGGTTTTTGGGTACTGGCGAGGGCTTGCGCCATACTTTTATCAAAAGTGGTGGTAGGGGCCACAAAGTCAAATTCATTCCGTACATCCCAAAAATGTTCGGCCAATTTTTCCGCGGCCTGGGCCACCTCTTCCTTATCGTCCCCGTTTGCCATCACCACGGCATGGTTACGGGGCTCATCGGCCCAGGCATAGCCTACCCAAATACCGGCATCAATAACACCGGTCATCTTTTCCACTTCGGAGACCTGCGCGTACAAACTGGCCCCAGGTTCTATGCGCGTACTGGTTTTTTCCCCGGGCAAAAGGATGGGTACGGGAATCCACGCCTTGTATTTGGGTTTGCCCTCGCCGTTTTCCAGCCGATTCAAGAGGTTAACGACCGCGCGCTCCTTGGATTCCAAAGCGTCCTCATGGGGCGCCAGCCGATAACAGGTCATCAAATCGGTGTGTTTCGCCAATTCCTCGGTAACATTACCATGAAGATCCATGCAGGTGGAAATCACCACATCCGACCCGATTACTTCGCGGATACGTTTTATAAGGTCTCCCTCTGCATCCCACAGGCCTTCTACGCTCATGGCCCCGTGGATATCAAAGAAGAGGCCATCATATGGGCCGTTTTCCTTTAATAGGGTCAGGGTCTTATCCACCATGGATTCATAGGCCTCCCGGGTAACCATGCCTCCTGGGATGGCTTTCCCCAAAAAAGTGGGCACCCATTCCGCCCGTTTCCGAACGGCCGAGCTATCCGCAAAAAAAGGATAACGATCAAAGATGGTATCCCCTACCCGAGCATGAAAGGCTTCCTCATGGGTTCTAGCCGGAGAGAAGGTACTGGACTCTATAGCAATTCCCGCAATGGCGATTTTAGGTAACCCTTTTTCCTCCTTCTCCATCGCACAGCCCAAAAGCAAAAGGGCCATACCAATAACACTACATTTTTGGAACATAACTTGGGGTTTAATAGTACGTAATCCTTCTTGGGTTCTACGCCTAAAGATACCGATATACATCTAATTTTCCTGGCAGGGGAACAGAATTGAAAAACCCGCATTATTTCCTTTTCTCTTGCAGTAATTTTTGAATAAACCATTCTCTTTTCCACAATATTCCTATTTTGCGCCACCCCTAAAACGGCAACAATCGTTAAGTACCACCCACTTACAGGAGGTAAATCATCCCAACCCGTATACGTATGTTCAGTAAGGAAGAATCCCGGAAATTGCGCGAGGAATTTTGGATCGCCTTTGGCAAATCCTATCCCAGGAAATGGATCTTGTACAAAACAGGTGTAAAGGGGTTGTCCCTTAAGTTTTATTTTGATGTGAAAAAAGCGCAGGTAGCCCTGGATATGGAGGGCAATTTAGAGCAACGCATAAGGCTCTGGGAAAAGTTGGTTTCCTTAAAAACCATCCTGGAGGAATATGTACCCGATGCCAACTTCGAGGAATATTACCTCCTAGCCAATGGCAAGGAAATTTCCCGGATTTTTGTGGAAAAACAGCAGGTATCCATACACGACAAAAACACCTGGCAGGAAACCATGGTGTTCCTATCCTCGCAGATGCACAAGGTAGAGGTGTTCTTTAGGGAATATGCCGATTCTATACGTGTCTAGGAGCGCCATAGCCGGCTGTTCCAAAACTTTGCCCACCTATGGAAAAAAGGGGCTGTTTTAAATCATTTTCTTTCGCATTTGTCTTACTTTAGAACAAAATTTCATTGCAAATGAAAAACTTGGGTCTGCTAGGAAAAGTTTATTTACAACAAAATCAAGGCTTTTTAAAAATTTTAGCCGCAGTTAACTTGTTGTTAATGAGGATTAGGATTTTTAAAGTAAGGCAGAATTTGACAGTAAAGAGGTTTTTACGAGTGGAC
>JBCCZF010000567.1:0-2575 GCA_039188035.1 Bacteroidota bacterium
GGGAGATTTCAGGAAGAGAGTTTAAACATGCCTTTGGGGCACTTAAAAAAACGACCAGTTCTTAAACTTTTTGTGGTATTTGCCAGGGGAGACATCATAAGCTACCTTAAAACGGGGCGATTCAAAGCCACAGTAACCAATTCCAACAATGGAACCATCAGTATCAACAAGGATTTTGGCGGCCATGTCCAAGGCGTTTACCCGGATTGGAAAGGACATTGTCATTGCCATGAAGGAAGGTGGTCCCGATCCCGATGCCAATGCCCGATTGCGAGCGGTAATCCAGAATGCCAAGTCCGTAAACATGCCCAAGGACAATATTGAACGAGCCATAAAACGGGCTACCGATAAAAACCAAGGCAATTACAAAGAAGTTCTTTTTGTGGGCTATGTCCCCCAGGGCATTGCCATTTTGTCCTCCGGTTTTGAGCGTATTCCCCAGGTGACCAAGGAATTATCGGAAGAAGCCGCCGCCGATGTGGAAAAACTCCTGGAAAAAATCGAGGAGAACCACGATGTGCAGAACGTGTATCATACGATGCAGGAGTAAACCGAGTGGGGATTATTGCAATGGGCGGAAGTGGAGTGGACAAAGGCCTATCGCGGAAATAGCGCTGGGGCGCCATTCGAAATACAATCCTCTAGAGGGCTGTTTTCAAGAAGATTGCTCAACGGGCCTGCTGTACTAATACCATAGCCTCCAGACCGTACTTTCCGGTTCGATAGTTTTTCTTTTTTTCGAAATCGATATGGATAATCTCACCAAAGTTGCCTTTTTGTTCAACGGTGTGGATCACTTTAAGAAGATCCACATAGTTTCCGCCCAAATGAAATCGAAACGTATATAGCTCGTTTTCGCCCCGTTGTGTTATGTGGGGCTGGTTAAAATCCATAATCTTTACCCCCGCTTTGGCGGCTTCCTCGTTCAGGATCCGTAAAAGGTTGTTCTGTACGGAGGTATCCATCAAATCCATTTTTTCCAAAATGGAGTCGTAGTACTTTTCCTTTTGGTGAAGTAAAGAACGCTTTTTCGGCATATCCTTAAAAGGCGCCAACTGCGCCTCCAATTTTTGGGATTCCACTTTTAACGCAAGGGTCTTGTCTATGGCCAAGGTGTAGCTCAAAAACAACAAAAGTAGGATTCCTAAAAAAAGGAATTTATTATTTCTATTGATCTTCATAGCATTGTATTTCCAGGGCAAAATGAGAGGACGATTTGGAGATGTAATCATAATCCAAGGTCTCCACGGACCTAATCCATGGATATTTCTCCAGTTCGGCGATCCATTGTGAAAAATCGCCAACGCTTTTGGAGATACCGGAAACCCATAGGATTCGCTCTTCCAGTACAATAGGTTTCTTTTCGCGTAAGGGTTTGGCCAAAGGTTGGTACTTCATTTGATCCAACAGTAAAGTGGAGGGCATCCGCTGCGCTATCCTATCCAGGTAATACGTAGCCTTTGAATTCAGGGAGCTACCCAGGGTTTCCATCCGATCCTGTTTCTTCCTTACATCCTCCGCCATAAGGGTAAGCTCTTCCTTTTGGGAACTATTGGCTTCCATAGAGGTGTTTAACGCATTTACTTTGTCATGGTAGAAGTCGTACACCAAGAAATTACCGAGCAGTAGTACTACAAAAAAACCTAGGGCCAGCTTTAATCCCGTATCAAAAAGAAACTTGTTTTTGGCCTCCCATTGCAAACCTTCACAGATAGGCTCAAAATTGGTGATGTATTTTTTTTTGCCCAAATACCCTAAAATAAGGGAAAATCCCAGAAGGAAAGGGTTTGTGAGATCTAGCCCGTTCACCCGATATCGGGATCGGGATTGTTCGGAAATAGTGGAAATCGTATGTATGGCACCCGTTTCATGGACCAATTCCCTATTGGATACCGAAATTGTACCCTCCTCCATAAAGGGTAGTATATTTTGGATTGCGGAAATACCCAGGGAAATCCGGTATAAAGGGGTCTTCATTTCGTGTAGCCTGTCCAGAAGTCCATGCACATACTCCTTTTTGGTGATACTCACCATACAGTCTGCCTTTTGGGGCATTACCTCGTAGTAAAAACTATTGAGTTCCAAATTAGGAAAGGCCAGATTAATGGTGGCTTCCGGATTTTTATTGGGCGGGCCTTCAACCCTTTTGGTCACTATTTTGGTCGTATTGATACAAAGGAAGAGCGGTTGCCCCCTATGGGGTAAAGCGGCCAAGCCATCCAAGGTGTCTAGCTGGAGGGTTTCCGTAATGACCAACTCATCCCTATTTCTTTTGAGCTTTAAAAGGAAATAGGACTCCTCCCCTGCCGTTTCGGAAATTTCAAGGGCCCAAAAGCGGAGGCCTTCCTTTAGGTATGCGCCAATGTTCCGTAGCATTAGTAGATAACAGTGGGTTTGATCAATATGGTCAAGCGTTGTTTGGTATCCTCGCGTTTTCGCTGGCTAAACAACCATTTGATTACCGGGATACGGGACAGTACGGGAACCCCGTTTCCGGAGTCGTGTTTTTTTTTTTTCTGCAAAACCCCCCCAAAGGGCCAAAACAGGTGGTGGATTAGGGTTTTTTTTGAAAAAA
>JBCCZF010000568.1:0-2573 GCA_039188035.1 Bacteroidota bacterium
GGTTCAGAAAGGCCAACCAGACGGAAAACATGGCCATAAAACCCCAAAAGAAAGTCCAGTCCCAAGTAGGGGACATCAATTCGACAATGCCAATAGGGCCCTTTACCTGTTTGTAAGCACCTGTTTTAGGCTTGGCAATGATCTTAAACTGTTTCACCTGCTTGATCAAGACATTAATGGTTTCATTAAACCCCGCTGGAATCGCTCCCCATAAACTAAACTTATCCGTAGTGGTAATATCTTCAATATAAGGGCCTACTCCAATGGTAGAGTCCTTTCGTACGGTTAAGTCAATCTGTTTTTGGACACCCTGTCTTTCAACCAATAGCGTAATGTCCTGATTTGCCTTGCCCTGCACGGCATCCACAAACTCGTCCCAATACCTTACTTCCCCGTCGTTTACGGCAATGACCTTGTCCCCGGGCACAATGCCCGCTCTTAAGGCCGGTTTCCCCGGGATCAAACTATCGATTATGGCAACTTGCCTAACACCTAAAAACCGTTTCCCCTTGGCCCCCAATACTTCGGCAATACCTTCCTCCGGAATGAGAAAGGTCAACTCTTTTCCATTTCGGTTCACGGTAACTTCGTCTCCCAAAATAATATCGAGCATGGCGTCCTCGAATTTTTTTGTCTTTTTCCCATCTACCGCGACAATTTTGTCTCCCGTACGCAAACCTAGTTTCTCCCCGACCGAATCTACCTGAATGCCATACTTGATCCTATCTGCCGGAATATAGGTATCCCCATTACTATACAGTAGCAAGGTGTAGATGATCCAGGCCAGGAAAAAGTTTACCGTTACCCCGCCCAACATGATGATCAGGCGCTGCCAGGCCGGTTTGCTCCGAAACTCCCAAGGCTTGGGCTCCTCCTTCATCTGCTCGGTGTCCATGCTCTCATCGATCATACCGGCAATCTTTACATAGCCGCCCAAGGGGAGCCACCCAATGCCATAGACCGTTTCCCCTATCTTTTTCTTGAAAAGGGAAAACTTCACATCAAAAAAGAGGTAGAATTTCTCCACCTTGGTCTTAAAATACTTGGCAGGGATAAAATGGCCCAGCTCGTGCAGAATCACTAAGACCGATATAATAAGTACAAATTGTACGATTTGTATTGCCAGTGTCATAACCGCAGCATAAATTTTGAAACGCACAAAAGTACATGTTTACGGGCTGTTAAAAAAAGAAAGCGGCCCGCCTTTTCGTATTTAAGCATATTTTGGCAACATCCTGGCCCAAACCCCTTGAACCCTCACCAAGCCTTGGCTATCTTTGCTAAAAAGTTATATGCGCTCCTTTTTTCGCAGATTCCGCTTTTTCGGGATGGTACTTTTGGGCTTGTCCATGGTAATCATATACCTTTTTTACAACGCCCTTATACCGGAACAGAGACTTCCGGTGTATCAGCCGGCCATGGTAAATTTCGAATTGGTGGACAGCACAGTGCAGCACGTAAGAAAATACCATGCCATCGCCGATTTTTCCTTGGTGAACCAAAATGGAAAGCGGATTACCCAGGCCAGTTATGCGGATAAAATCTACGTGGCCGACTTTTTCTTCACCACCTGCCCCACTATTTGCCCCATTATGACCAAGAACATGGCCTATCTCCAGGGGCATATCAGGGACGATGATGAGGTACTATTGCTTTCCCATTCCGTAACCCCACAAATCGACTCCGTGGCCCAGCTTAAAAAATACGCCCTGGAAAAAGGGGTGGACGATGCCAAATGGAACCTGGTCACCGGAGATAAAAAACAGATCTATGACCTGGCACGAAAATCCTACTTGGCCGTGAAGACCGATGGCGATGGCGGGCCTTTTGATATGATCCATACGGAGAATTTTATCCTGGTGGACAAGGAAAGGCGGATCAGGGGGTTCTATGATGGGACTAATATGGAGGAAATGGAAAAACTACTGAAGGACATCCAAATTCTTAAGGACTCCTATACAAAGTAAGAGACTGTTTTGAAATGTGTGATTGGAATTTTAGATTGCATTAAAGCCCGTAATATCGCGCCCCGTAATCAATAAGTGTATCTCGTGGGTACCTTGATAGGTAATCAAGGTTTCTATGTTCATCATATGCCGCATAATGGGGTAGTCACCGGTAATACCCATACCACCCAATATTTGCTGCGCTTCCCTGGCCACGTTCTGCGCCATGGAAACATTATTGCCCTTGGCCATGGAAATTTGCTGGTACTTGGCCTTCCCTTCATCCATGAGCGCGCCCAACTCATAACATAGCAATTGGGCCTTGGTAATCTCGGTAACCATTTCGGCCAATTTCCTTTGTGCCCATTCCGATGTAGCTGCTTGAATAAGCCGCTGTTCCTCTGTCAATTTCCGATGCAGTTGATAATAATCCGTTGAGACCACGCTGATAATTTTTATAGAATTAACTATTTAGAAAAATTCTAAATAGTTAATTTTACATAAATATTTTTTCATGGACGCAATTTCATTCAAACTGGAAAATTCTTTGATAGAAGACTATAGGACTACAAATATCCTTGTCAATGGTTGTGATTTGAGAAATATTCTGGTTTCCTTCGAGATAGA
>JBCCZF010000569.1:0-2571 GCA_039188035.1 Bacteroidota bacterium
CCTATGAGCAGTCGTTCAACCATGTGCTTTTGAACTACAATGACCTTGTTCATCTCCAAAAGCAACAAGTCAATAAAGGCGCTTTCCTGGTTAATCTTTTCGTTCACCGCACCAATATCCACGGTAGCATTTTCTTCCATAAATCGCTATTCGTAATTGTTTATCAATAGGTTGGTTTTTGGTATGGCGCAAATTGAAGATTTATTTACTCATCCGCTGTTAACGATTGGTTAAAAGTTGTATTGGGACTATCTCCAACAACGCATTTGAAGGGAATTCTTTTTAATTTTCCAGCTTACGGAATGTGCATGGCCCCTTGTGCACTGCCCACATTGGATGGTGAAAAAGGGTTCTGGGACTTCTTAAAAAAGATACCGATGCAAAAAAGCGATTCCTATTCACCGGTTATCGCCGGGACAATGACCTGGGGCCAATGGGGGAAACAGCTACCAAAAGTGGAGATGACCCGGCTTATGCACCATTGTTTGGAAATGGGCATTACTACCTTTGACCATGCCGATATTTATGGCGGTTATACCAATGAAGCCGATTTTGGCTCCAGTTTTGTGGATAGCGGAATCTCACGACAGCACATTCAGCTCATTACAAAATGTGGGATACAATATGTTTGTGAGGCCCGTGATAATACCGTCAAGCATTACGACTACTCCACCGACTACATTATCCGATCTGCGGAGCGTTCCCTTAAAAACCTACAGACGGATTATATCGATCTTTTTCTTTTGCATCGCCCTAGTCCCTTAATGCATCCCGATGCTATTGCGGAGGCTGTGGTCCAACTTAAAAAGACGGGCAAGATCAAGGATTTCGGGGTTTCCAATTTTACACCTTCCCAAATTGCCCTTTTGGAGACCCGTACCCCTGTTGTGGCCCATCAATTTGAATTTTCCCTGAAGGCCAGGGCCGTATTTAACGACGGTACCTTGGACGATTGTTTGGCCCATGGGCGAATGGCCATGGCCTGGAGTCCCTTGGGTAGTTACTTTCAGGCGGGGAACGAACAGACCAAACGGTTGCGACCCATAATGGAGAATCTTGCGGAAAAGTACAATGCAACCCCGGACCAATTGTTATTGGCCTGGATCATGAAACATCCGGCCGGGGTGCATCCTGTAGTAGGAACTACCAATCAAAAACGCCTTAAAACGGCTATGGACGCTATAGCCATTCGTTGGGGCCTAGAAGATTGGTTTATGTTGCTGGAGGCGGCCCAAGGACATAAAGTGCCTTAGCATTTGGTTTGTTTTGTTAAACCCTTGGGGTGGATAATAAATAGAGTAAAGAAGAGAACGTATGGACAATAACGGAAGACCGGGGACAGCCACTGCCCTAATTACAGGGGCTACCAGTGGTATTGGTCGTTCTACGGCGGAGCTTTTTGCCCAAAATGGGTTTTCCCTTGTTCTTTGTGGCAGACGACAAGAGCGTTTGAAGACCCTTCAGGAAAAATTGATGGGAACCTGCCCGGTACATATCCTAAATTTTGATGTGCGGGACAAAGAAGCGGTTGCCAAGGCGATTGCCTCCCTTCCGGCGGACTTTTCCCAGATTGATGTCCTGATCAACAATGCAGGCAATGCCCACGGATTAAACCCCATACATGAAGGTTCCCTGGAAGATTGGGATGCCATGATGGACAGTAACGTTAAAGGCTTATTGTACGTTTCCAAGGCCGTAATGCCCCAAATGGTGGAACGTAAAAAGGGACATATTATTAATATTGGATCTATTGCAGGAAAAGAGGTGTATCCGAAAGGCAGCGTCTATTGCGCAAGTAAACATGCCGTGGATGCCATAAACCAAGGAATGCGAATGGACTTAAACGCACATGGCATAAAGGTAAGTGCAGTACATCCGGGAGCGGTTGAAACGGAGTTCAGCGATGTGCGGTTTAAGGGGGACGACAAAAGAGCGGGCCAAGTGTACCAAGGATACCAACCCCTTACCGCTGAAGATATCGCGGATGTTTTACTCTTCACCGTTACCCGTCCTTACCACGTAAACCTTGCGGATATTCTCGTGCTGCCAACGGCCCAGGCGTCTACCAGCGTTTGGAACAAGGAATAGGTTGCTAGTTTTGGATTTTGTGTTATGGGTTATGAAGCTATTTAAATCATCAAGTGAGAGGGTAAAGGAATTTGAGGAGGCGGAAATTGGGCAATTTGCCAGAGTTGTTTGTACTGATATCCAAGACATCATGGAGCGCACACTTTTACATGAGAATCAATTGGGAGATCGGATGAATAGTTGGTCCAGATCCATAAGGGATAACATTGCGAAAGTTTTTAAGCGAAACGACAACCGGGAATCCATTCAGTTTTTTAGTAAGGCAATCACGTCCTGTGGGGAATTGCGCTCACAGCGATATCACCGTTTGGATAGAAAACATATACATGAACCGCTTTTTGAAGCATTGTTGGGAAAGACCAATAAGGAAGGAAAACAAATAGGGGCTTTTATAGGCTACTTGAAGAAATCGGAACGAAGAGGGGTCAAAATACGATTGAATTTTTGAGACCCGGAACCCAAAACCCCTGACTAAAATGATCA
>JBCCZF010000570.1:0-2569 GCA_039188035.1 Bacteroidota bacterium
AAAAATTGGGATTACTGGCCAAATCCTATGTAAACTATAAATTGCATTTGGTTTAAAATGAAAGTAGTACTCTGGATTATCATTTTTATCGCCGTCTTTTGTTTTATGGAGTTTATGGCCTGGTTTACCCATAAATATATTATGCACGGGTTTCTGTGGAGCCTCCATAAGGACCACCACCAAAAGGACCACGATTCCTGGTTTGAACGGAACGACACTTTTTTTATTTTCTATGCCATAGTAAGCATGAGCTTTTTTGCTTTGGGCGAAATGACCTGGTTCTGGTACGGCTGGCCCATCGGTTTTGGTATCATGGCCTATGGCGCCACCTATTTTTTTGTGCACGACATCTTTATCCACCAGCGTTTTAAATTTTTCCGAAATGCCAACAACTGGTATGCAAGAGGGATAAGACGCGCGCACAAGATCCATCACAAGCACCTGGGCAAGAAAGACAGCGAATGCTTTGGAATGCTCTTCGTTCCCTTTAAATATTTCAAGAAATAACCTGTATGGCGAAGGCCATTGTCATCGGCGCAGGCATCGCCGGCATAGCGGCCTCGCTGCGACTGCGAAAAAAAGGCTACGAGGTGATGGTTCTGGAAACCAATGAATACCCCGGTGGAAAACTACATTCCCTTAAAAAGGATGGGTATCGCTTTGACCTGGGCCCCTCCCTGTTTACCATGCCCCATTTGGTGACCGAATTGTTCCAGCTTTTTGAAATGGCCCCGGAACCTTATTTCTCATTTCACAGAAAAAAGATCATCTGTAACTACTTCTGGGCAGACGGTACCCGGTTCACGGTAAAATCCAACAGGGATACCTTTATCAAAGAGGCGGCAAGGGCCTTTGATGAGCCGGAAGAGGCCATTTCCGGATTTTTAGAGCGAAATCGATCCAAATACGAACTCACGGCGCCCCTTTTCCTGGAACGGTCCCTCCACAAGGCGAAATCCTATCTGTCCCGAAATACCTTAAGAGCCCTCCTGAACCTCGGAAAACTGGATATAACCCGTTCCCTGGACAGCAGCAACCGGGCGTTTTTCAAAAACCCCAAACTGGTACAATTGTTCAATAGGTATGCTACGTATAACGGCTCTTCCCCATACCGTACTCCTGGGATAATGACCATGATCCCCCATTTGGAAATGTATTTTGGCACCTATTTTCCCAAAGGGGGGATGTACCAAATTGCCCAAAGTCTTTATGAATTGGGAGTTTCCCAGAATATTGGCTTTCGGTTCAACGAAAGCGTACGCAAAATCCATATCCAAGAGGGTTCGGTAACGGGGGTGCAGACCGATCAGGGCGCCTACAAGGCCCAAATCGTGGTTTCCAATATGGATATCTACCCCACATATAAAAAACTGTTGCAGGGACCCAAGGAACCCAAACGCGTACTGGCCCAGGAGCGTTCCAGTTCCGCCCTTATTTTTTATTGGGGCATCTCCAGGGAATTTCCTGAGTTAGATCTGCACAATATCTTTTTCAGCGATTCCTATCCCAAGGAGTTTAAGGCCATTTTCCAAGAAAAGACACTGTACGGGGATCCAACCATATACATCAACATAACCTCCAAGGAGGAACCCGGGGATGCTCCAAAAGGTCACGAAAACTGGTTTGTTATGATCAACGCCCCCGGCGATTACGGGCAGGATTGGGTTTGGTTAAAAAAACAGGCGAAAAAGGCTATTGTACAAAAATTGAATGCACTGCTCAAAATAGACCTGGAGACGCTGATTACCACGGAACACTACCTGGACCCGGTGGGCATTGAATCTGAAACCAGCTCCTATAGGGGCGCATTGTATGGCGCGGCCAGCAATAACCGTTTCGCCGCCTTTCTCAGGCATCCCAATTTTAAAGGAGGTGTGAAAAATCTTTATTTCTGTGGCGGTTCGGTCCATCCTGGAGGAGGCATCCCCCTTTGCCTGCTTTCCGCCAAAATTGTGGGAGATCTTGTCCCTAATCCTATATCCAATGCTTGAGCTAATTTCCAAAAACAAGGCAACTTGGGCCGTAGCGATTATTTGGCTCTTTCACGTTTCGGCCATCGCAGGAATTGCCCTAGGCCACTTCCATTGGTTCGTTGAAAAAACCCCTTTGAACCTTATGGTCTTTTTGATCCTGTTTTTTTGGGTATACCCCCTAAATACGTCAAGGAAAATATTGGCTTTTATTGTTTTTTTTTCCGGTGGCTTAATTGCCGAATGGCTGGGTGTAAGTTATGGATTACTTTTTGGAGATTATGCGTATGGAAACAATCTGGGCCCAAAACTGGGCGGAGTGCCCTATCTGATTGGGGCACTTTGGGCGTTATTGACCTTTGTTTGTGCGGCAATAACGGATTATCTTAACGTCTCCACGCCTTTTAAGGTACTCTATGCCGCCCTGCTCATGGTAGGACTCGATTTTTTCATGGAACAAAGTGCCCACCAACTCGATTTCTGGACTTTTGCGGGTAATCTGGCCGCTTTTCCCAACTATATCACCTGGTTTGCCCTAGCCCTAATCTTTCAAATCGTCCTTAGGACTTTACATATTAAGGGTAACCGCTTTTTTTCGT
>JBCCZF010000571.1:0-2562 GCA_039188035.1 Bacteroidota bacterium
CGCACAGACCAGGACAAAGTGGAATCGAGGCTCGGTCGGGAAATGGCCCCGCAATAGTTTGTTCTCTATATCGTTCAATGTAATTTGCTTGCCTCCTATATTCCGCTTGGTCGTATCAAAAAAACCGGGAATATCCAGGGGCGATTTTACAGGGTAGTTATCCACGATACCTTTTATCACCTGTAAGTTATAGCCATTGATCCAAAACGCCTGATAGTCTTTCGGATTCTCTTTGGATACCGATATCCCTTCCGCCAGGCCAACAAGGGCCTCCAGCGCGGAGGAATCCTCCTTAAGCGCTTTATAATCTACCCGACCATCCTTTACATAAGTGCCAAAAAGGGCATCCGTGCCGGAGAGGAAATTGGAAAGATCTTGGGCCGATCCATAAAAGAAGTTCGCCAATACAACAGTAAATAATACAATTAAATGTTTCATAGGTACATACTTTGCTGGTTATGCTGCCGCTTAGGTCGATCTTCTTTTAACATCCCTACATCCCGACAAGGAATTTTATGATTAATTTAAGACAACCAAAACCATACCATGATCTATAAAACGATTGAACTCCTCTTGGGTTTTTGTTTTTAAGCGAAAACGAATTGAAACTTGACCAGATAAGGCACTTTTTGAAGATTATAGCGATGCCTACAATCAAAAAAAGTAACGAAGTAGGGGTGAATTTCAACCATTTTTCAGCAAATAGAAAAACCCAAGATGAATTCTTTACAAGACCCATACTATCATTGTATGGCAAAACCACCCATAACCCCTAAGCTATTTAAAGCCGTTCTAAATTAAAGGAATCGATTAAGTTTCTAAATTTAAACTCGACCTAACCCCCAACATCCAAAAATTCGTATGGAGCATATTGTTATTATAGGGAATGGCATTGCCGGTATTACCGCGGCAAGGCATATCCGTAAGCTTTCCGACAAGAGGATTAGCATAATTTCAGCGGAAACCGATTACTTTTTTTCCCGAACGGCCTTAATGTACGTGTATATGGGCCATATGAAATTTGAGCATATACAACCCTATGAAAACTGGTTTTGGGAGAAAAACCGAATCGAGCTGGTACGGGGATTTGTTACCCAAGTGGATCCGAAAGAAAAAAAGGTCTTTGTAGACGGGGTAAAAACCTTCCTCTACGACAAATTGATCATTGCCACGGGTTCCAAACCCAACAAATTCGGTTGGCCCGGACAGGACTCCCACGGGGCGCAAGGGCTGTATTCCAAGCAGGATCTGGATTTAATGGAGGTGAATGCCCCCAATAAGGAGGTCTGTAAGCGGGCCGTAATCGTCGGAGGCGGACTCATAGGCATTGAAATGGCGGAAATGCTGCGTAGCCGGGACATTCCCGTGACCTTCCTGGTTCGGGAAAACAGCTTTTGGAACGGGATCCTACCCGATGGGGAATCCGAAATGATCAATGAACATATTAAGGAGCATCATATTGACCTTCGGTTGGGCACAAATCTAAAGGAGATTGTGGCGGATGATAACGGTAATGTGAAATCGGTCATTATCCAGGAGACCGGGGAAGAAATAGCGTGCAACCTCGTAGGACTTACGGCCGGGGTATCGCCCAATGTGGATTTCTTAAGGGATTCGGGCATTGAACTGGGGCGTGGCGTTAAGGTAAACCGTTTTCTGGAGACCAATACCAAGGATGTGTACGCCATTGGCGATTGCGCAGAGCAACATGAAGCCATTGGAAATCGCAGGCCTATTGAAGCCGTTTGGTATACGGGACGGATGATGGGCGAAACAGTGGCACAGACCATTTGTGGTAACCGGATCCAATACAAACCGGGACATTGGTTTAACTCGGCCAAGTTCTTGGACATTGAGTACCAGACCTATGGTTGGGTACATGGTAGAAAGGGATGTCCGGAATATGAGGCCCAGTTTCATTGGAGGCACGCCACAAAACAAATCTGTGTAACAGTGGCCTTCCATAAAGAGACTCATAAATTTCTGGGTATCAATACTTTTGGAATCCGAATGCGACACGAAATTTTTGACCGTTGGCTAACGGAAGAACGCGATGTAGACCACGTCATGACCCATTTGATCGATGCCAACTTTGATCCCGAGTTCTATAAACATTACGAACAGGATATAGTGGCCCAATACAACACCGATTTTGGAAAATCCATCAAGGTCAAAAGAAAGAGTCTAAAAAGAATATTTGCGATATAGCCGAAATGTTTATGGTTTGTTGTTCATCGTTCATGTTTTATGGCACGCATAAAAAAGTTTGAAGACTTGGAAATCTGGCAACTTGCTAGGGTAATACGCCTAAGGGTTGAACAATTGTTCCAACAAACACAACTCGGCAAAAACTTTGCGTTAAGGGACCAGATGAAAAGAAGTTCCGGTTCTATAATGGATAATATGGCTGAAGGGTTTGGAAGAGATGGGAATAAGAAATTCCATGATTTTTTAAGTTTTTCAAAAGGTCCAAGTACAGCATTGAAATCCCAAACCTATCGCGCTTTGATAAAGGGTTGATCAGCAACAAGGAACAGGAAGAAACACATATGGATATTGAAG
>JBCCZF010000572.1:0-2560 GCA_039188035.1 Bacteroidota bacterium
CCTTGACAGGGCAGAGGTCATTGGTTCGAATCCAATATGACCCACCAGTATTAGGAGACTTTATCCCTGGAAACAGAGCCCAAGATACCGGGTTGCTATTAACCCTTTTAATGACCGGCAAAGGTAACCTATATTTTGGATACTTAAAACCGAACATCGTCCAATCTAGGGATATCCCCTTTATCGTAAAAAAACAATTGTGCAAAGAAAATGGTCTTAGAACAAAAATTATGTAAAAAATCCAATGGAATACTGTATTTTTAAAGGTCGATATGGGTTCTAGAAAAGGTTTTTTGCTAATGTTGATGGGAATAGCACTCTTTGCATCGTGTTCCCTAGACCTTTCCGGGGAAGTGCAACAGGCCTATACCGACCTCCCGGAGAAAATCGATTTCAACTTTCACGTAAAACCAATATTATCAGACCGTTGCTTTGCATGCCACGGTCCGGATGAGGCTTCGCGCCAAGCGGAATTGCGATTGGATTTGGAAGAGGAGGCCTTTACAAGATTGGCCAGTGGCAATTACGCATTCGTCTCCGGGAAACCCAAAAAAAGTGAGAGCGTTCTGCGGATCTTAAGCGATGACCCAGAGCTCATAATGCCCCCTCCGGAGTCCCACCTCTCCCTTTCCCCTACCGAAAAGGCTATCATTATCAAATGGATTGAGCAAGGTGCGGATTGGAAAGCCCACTGGGCTTTTAGTCCGGCGGAAAAGCCTGTTCCCCCGGTCATCGGCAAGACGCATCCCCCGCTCCAAAATGCCATTGATGCCTTCGTTCAAAAAGGTTTGGAGACTATGGGATACGCACCTTCCCCGGAGGCCAAAAAGGAACGGCTGCTCCGCAGGGTAACCATGGATCTTACAGGTCTGCCGCCCACCATTGCCGAATTGGATGACTATATACAGGATACAAGTCCTGAGGCTTATGAAAAAGTAGTAGATCGTCTTTTATCCTCCGCGGCCAACGCAGAACGTCTGGCCATGGATTGGATGGATATATCCCGATATGCCGATTCGCACGGCTTACATGCGGACGGATGGCGCCTCATGTGGCCTTGGCGGGACTGGGTAATCCATGCCTTTAAGGAAAACATGCCCTATGACCAATTTGTGACCTGGCAATTGGCAGGCGACCTTATGCCCAATGCCACCCGGGATCAAAAACTGGCCACAGCCTTCAACAGAAATCATCCCATGACGGCGGAAGGGGGTGCTATTGACGAGGAATTCCGCTTAAACTACGTTTGGGACCGTACGGAGACCGTGGGAACGGCCCTCATGGGGCTTACCGTTGCCTGTGCCCGTTGCCATGACCATAAGTTTGATCCCATATCCCAAAAGGATTATTTTCAGATGACGGCCTTTTTCAACAATGTAAAGGAATTGGGCATGACCGGTGACGATGGCAATTATGGGCCAATGCTCCCACTGCCGGACCGGTCTAAACGCAATCGATTGGATCGTTTGCAGGATTCCATTACAGCGATAACCAATACCCTCCAGTTTACCCAAAAAGAGTTGCAGAATCTGGAGGCCTACATGAAGACTTTACCAGGAGACCATATAAAAAACAAGTTATTGGGCCACTATCCCCTGAACAACGTAAGTGCACGCCCCAATCCAAAGGGCAATCATCTTATTGATGCCAATCCCAAGGTTACCTCCAGGGGGAAGCCAAGGGTTACCGAAGGTATCAAAGGAAAAGCCTTGGAGTTTACAGGGGAATATGACGAGATATACCTGAACGGCCTTCCCAATTTTGAATGGACGGAGGAATTTTCAGCTTCCTTATGGTTAAACACCACCAAAAGAGAGGGGCAGCTTACCCAGACCTTGTTGGGCACCTCAGGGGAAAAGAACAGTTTTTGGCGGGGTTGGGAGTTTTATTTGGATAGCTTAAACCATTTAAATGCCCGTCTGATCCACTGTCTTCCCCACAACTACATTCATGTACGTTCCCAGGATTCCATTCACCTTAACGACTGGAAACATGTGGCGTTCACCTACGATGGTTCCGGCAAGGCCAAAGGCCTGCAATTGTTCATAGATGGAAAAAAGGCGAATTCCACGATTCCCTATGATCGCTTGTATAAATCCATAAAGACCGTACAATCCGCTTCGCATGAAGTGTTTACCCGTCCCGTACGAGTGGCCAAGAGTTATCGCTCCTTTACCGGCGAAAACGGTATCTTCAAGGGGCGTTTGGATGATGTCCGGGTCTACGGGAGGGAACTTGTCCCTTCTGAAATTGCCCTTCTGGCCCAGGATGAAGCGGCGTCTGAAATCCCTAAGGAAAAAGCGCATGATTACTGGATTGCCCAATCCCCAAAAGTACAAGGGCTACAAGAGCAGTTAAAATCCTTGAGAAAGACCTGGCTTATGGAAATGACCCCGGTCAAAGAGGTAATGGTGATGGAGGAGATGCCGAAAAAAAGAATTGCCTATGCCTATGATAGAGGCGATTACACACAGCCTATGTACCCCGTAGCACCCAATACCCCGGAAGTACTTCCCGCTTTCCCGGACACCTATCCCAAGAATCGATTGGGGTTGTCACA
>JBCCZF010000573.1:0-2556 GCA_039188035.1 Bacteroidota bacterium
CAACTTGTGGTAGTGTGTACGGACAAAGGAAAACCTTGGGCACTAGGACTATGGCATATTCCCCAAATGGCGATTTCCTAAATTTGTATACATTGCGGACATATGCAAACGGGGATTATCTCCATTGACGGTGGAATGGAATACGATCGCGAAATACTGGACGGGCCCTACGATATTTTGAAAAATAAAAAAGAAGGATCATGAAAAAAAGTAGTTGGTACACCAGAAATTGGACAATTTTTGGAAAACTGATAATTGTCTCCCTATGCTATGGGATTGGCCCATGTAATTTACAAGCCCAGGCCGTTTATGAGGATGAACGTTATGTGCCGGAAACAGATCCCCAAGTTCTCGAAAAACTAGCGGACTGGCAGGATCTTAAGTTTGGACTTTTGATGCACTGGGGTACCTATAGCCAATGGGGTATCGTGGAATCTTGGTCCATTTGTCCGGAGGAATATGGGTGGTGTAGGCGAACCAAGGGATCCAACCCAGCTAATTATGTGCACTATAAAGAGGAGTATGAAGGGTTGCAAAATACCTTTAACCCCATAGATTTTAATCCGGAAAAATGGGCGAAGGCCGCTAAGGACGCCGGAATGAAATACGTCGTCTTCACTACCAAGCACCATGATGGTTTTTCCATGTTCGATACCCAATATACGGACTACAAGATAACCGATTCCAAAACGCCTTTCAGCAAGCATCCCAAGGCCAATGTCACCAAGGAAATCTTTGACGCCTTTCGGCAAGAAGGACTTTGGACCGGTGCCTATTTCTCTAAACCGGATTGGCACGTTTCCTCGTACTGGGACCCCTACTATCCGCCCAGGGACAGAAACGTGAATTATGATCCCGAGGAAAATCCCGAAAAATGGCAGGAGTTCACGGATTTTACCCATAACCAGATTATGGAACTTATGACCGATTATGGAAAAGTGGATATCCTTTGGTTGGACGGGGGATGGGTGGCCAAAAAGCCCAAGGACGAGGTCATAAACGCTTATGAAGCTGCTTTACAGGAAAGCGGAACGGGATACATCAAATCGCGCATAGTGGAACAGGATATCAAAATGGACGAACTTGTAGATAAAGCGCGGGAAGTACAACCCGGTCTTATTGTTGTTGACAGGGCCGTTCACGGAAAAAACCAAAATTACTTAACACCGGAGAACAGGGTTCCGGAAAAACCCTTGCCCTACCCTTGGGAGTCCTGCATTATTGCCGGCGGTGGCTGGTCCTATACCCCAAATGCCGAGTACATGAGCCCTACAAAGGCGGTACATACCTTGGTGGATATTGTGGCCAAAGGGGGCAACTTGCTGCTAAATATAGCCCCTAGCCCCCAAGGGGAATGGGATCCTGGGGCATATGCACTGCTTAAAGCCATAGGAAACTGGATGAAGACCAATGCAGAGGCCATATATGATACGGAAGCTATGGCTCCATATAAGTATAAGAACATTGCAGTTACCTCCAAGGGAGATGATGGGGTTTACCTGCTTTACATGGTAGAAGAGGGGCAAAGTAGTCTTCCCGATGCGATTTATTTTGAAGGTTGGCAGCCCGAACGGGGCGCCAAGGCAAGGCTTTTGGACACAGGAACCAGGCTTACATGGGAGCCCAAAGGCGATGGCATTTCCGTGTATCTTCCATCTAAACTTAAAAAAAAGCTACTTGAAACCGCTACTTTTGTAATCAAGTTTAAGTGAGATGCACTTTTTATATCAACAAATATCAAATAGGATAGGGAATGGGTCCCACTATTGGGGTTTCCCTTAAAGCCTTTTGTAGTATATGGCTTTGCCCTATTCAAGGCATAGATTTAACATCTTAAATACTTCCATTCCACAAAAAATACAGAAGTAAAAAAAGAAAGGAACGGATTTCCAGGTTTCAGGCGTATTGCTTTTGAATGTATTATTCCGTAGGATTCGACTTGATAGACTTAACGAAAAAAGTTTTCGGGTCATCGAAATTACCTACTGAAGACATCCAATACCCCGGGGTCTTGGCTATCTTTGATGTATGAAGAACAATTTTTTCTGCCTATCCTACTTTGCACCTTGCCGTGCCTGGCACAAGAAAAACTCCCTTTGATCGATTTTCAAAAAATAACGGAACTGGCAACAGAAAGTTCTAAAAAAGAGGAATACGGGAAAACCCTTGAAATTTTTGAACGCATTAATGTAAACGATTCCGCCTATTGTTCCGCGATGGTCTCCAAGGCCTATTATCTCATGGCCCTTGAGAAATATGAAGAAGCTATAGATGTTACGGACTCCGGATTGGCATCGGACTGTGGGGATCTGCATAGTTCGTTCTACATTAACAAAGTAGTTGCCCTTTTGGGAGCGGAGAGGCCGAAAGAGGCCATTGAAGTATGTGACGCAGGATTATTACGGTTCCCCCAAAACACAATGTTATGGTATAACAGAGGTGTTTGCCTAGAAAAAGTGGATCGTATTAGTGAGGCGGTACGGGCTTATGAAAAAGTGATAGTCCTTGATCCATTTTATAAAAAAGCATACCTACAATTAGGAAATATCTGCTACC
>JBCCZF010000574.1:0-2553 GCA_039188035.1 Bacteroidota bacterium
ATAAAACCACCAACATCTCGCTTAGGGTAAACGCCCGTAATTTTTTTACGCCCTTCATCTTTTGACTACAATTTCTTTGTTCAATGTCTCTTGACCCGCCCTGAAAACGATTCGCTTAGTTTGGTTCCAATCTTCCTCATAGACCTCCAGTTCCCAGTCTTCCCAAGTTTGGTAATGGGGGAGCTGTAAAAGCTGATTTTGGTGCCGATACTGTAATTTTAGAAGTTCTTGCCGTACAGCGCTGTCGTTGGACCGAATGTTATTGGCAAATAGATTGTTCAACAGCATGCTGGCCATCATAAACACTACCACGATCAAGACGGTTGCCACCAAAGTTTCCATGAGGGTGGACCCTTTTATTTTCTTTAGTATAACCATTGGGATACTTGGTTTAGAGGTCCGTTTTGGTAGGGGATACCGGCATATTCAAAAGGTAACAACCTACTGTTGATTGACCCGTTATACAGATGGTTTTGGTAGCTGCTACCGTTTTCAAGGGCAATAAAGCCAGCTGTGGTAACACTACCCGCAACATTGCCCTTTAGTTCCAGATTATCCGAGCAATGGATCATGCCCGTAACGGTGGCGTTTGTTTCAATTTTGATGTGGGGCTTGTATGGATGAGCCTTTTCGGACTTTGACTTATAGATGACCGTACCACGAATGTCCGCATTGGGACCAATTAAAATGTTGGCGGCCTTATCTTTCAAATCGATATCCGGTTTGTTCTTTTCGCTCACCAAGAGCACTGACGGATAAGCCAATCGGCACCCCTTTCCAATCTTTATGGACTTGCTGGCCAGGGCCTGAAAATTACCTTCGGTAAAATCCCCAATGTCTATTTTGGGCGCGATCAAGATTACATCGCGCAACGTTGCCGAGGCATCCACCATTATCCGCTCAGTGGCCCATACAATAATATTTCCGGAGAGCTGTACCTGTTCCAATTGCAGATGGGTGCCCCTAAGAATTTTGGTAGGTTCCTTAAAACTATTTTTTAACACCATCCCTGGTTTTAGGAATAGGTCTTCTCCCACGGGCTCAAAATGCGGAGCGGTCAGGCGGGCTATTTGCTGTTCCACTTCCGGGTCAAGGGGAGGAAGTTGTTTTTGGCTCCGTTTTTTGTCCCCATAGATCAGTCTGGGGGCACGGTAACTATGGCCGCGGATGTTTCCTGTTTTTATGCCCCTTTCCGGGAGATGGGCGGTACCCGTTATTCTTGTTTTTCCCACAAGGACCAATGGCCGTTGATTGTCCCTAAGGTACAGTGCGGGGCGTTCTGGATTGGCATTGCCGACCAAGGCTATTTTTTCAAAGGACATTTTTCCCTTATTGGCCTTTACCTGTCGTTTTTCCAAGAGGCCCCAGTAGCTTTTATGTACGCGTATACGGATGCCAAGTTCGTCTGTTGTTGTGAGTTCCAACGATTCATTGATTCGCATGGGGCTGGAGAACGAATCTTCCATGCCCACATCTGTTGCCTGAATCAAACTGACAAGGATATCCGTTTTTTTATGGAAGAGTTTGTGGGAATAGGACAGCAGTACAAAGGACAATAGCAACAGGGCAATGATGGTACCTACAAAGAGTACCAATTGCAGCGCTCCGGCCTTTATTTTTTTGGTCCATATCATTAGTTCAAAAGAATGGTCTTGGTACTGCCGTTATAGCGCACCTTGATGGATTCCGCAGTACCGGAGATCAACCGTACTTCCTTTACCACCTCATTTTTGGACATGATGTGCTGCTGCCCGTCAATGGTTACAAAGAACATACGGTTAGTGGTGCCCTGCTCGGCCACGGAACCGGCATACGCAATGTTCCGTTGGGGCATGCCCTTTTTTGGTTTGGCCCTGGCCACACTTTTTTTTGGCCTTTTGGCTTTTGGCAGGGTGCCCAAGAACGGATCCCTATAATTGGCCCAGAGGGTAAAAGTGTCTTTTTTTATGGTTGCCTTGGGCACCATTGCAGTCATGGGTTGAACCGGGGGCACTTTTTCGTCCGGTGAGATGGCCTTTGCCACCTTAAAGCCGATAAGCCCCCAGATTACCAGGACCACTGTCAACAATAGGTATGTCTTGGTCTGTTTGCTCAATTGGTAATGGTAAAATTAAAAGTACTGCTGTTATCACTGGCGTTGCCCGCGGCATCGTAGGCGCGTACAACCCAATGGAAGGTACCCGCAGCCAAGTTCACCGAAAAGGTCTTATTGGCACCAAGTCCCTTGGTTTCCAAGGTCTGTAGTGCCTCGTCCGAAAAAATAAAAATACTGTCCCGCTCCGCTGTTCCGGGGACATCTTCCCGCGACCAGGAAAAACTCACCTGGGTCTCGGCCTGTGAGCTGCCATTGGCAGGGGCCAGGGGCTGGGGGGTATTTGGGGGAACCAGATCTAGGTCCTCATCCCCGTTGACCTGAAAACTGCTTAGGGCAAATTCGGTTTCGTAATCGCTGTTTACGGCCTTTACGCGCCATTGGTAATTTCCGTTGAACAGGTTTTGGTCTATGCGGGTGTTTACCCTGTCCAAGGTGTCCAGTTCCACCAAACTGTCCAG
>JBCCZF010000575.1:0-2545 GCA_039188035.1 Bacteroidota bacterium
AGGGGACCGGGATGCGGAGGATATTGTCCAGGATGTGGCCCTAAAGCTGTTTACCAGGGCCGAGAGCCTCTCGCCCATAGAGAACGTAGCGGGCCTTGTCTATAACTCCATTCGGAATAAGATTATTGATCTTTTGCGCTCCAAAAAAACAAGGGCCTACCCGGAAGAGGAAATGGAAGGACGGTTTAGGGAGTTTACGGAATTGTTCTACGGAACCTCGGACAACACCTATCCCGAGCCCCTGAAAAACGATTTAAAAAAAGCCCTCCTAAACTTAAAACCCGATTATAGGGACATTTTGATCGCGGTGGATTTTGAGGGTTATTCCTATAAGGAAATCGCTGAGGAATTTGGGATTCCACAAGGCACCCTTATGTCCCGAAGGCACCGCGCCCTGGCGCAATTATCCAAGGAAATGAAACTAAAAAAATAGAATACCCTTTAAAATTAACGATTATGGAAGAGCATCTGGAACACACAATAAAACAACAAGTGAAAAAAAAGGTAACCAAAGGTTTTAAAATTCTCTTTGCCATCCTGGCAGGGATACTACTCATATTTCTTTTGGGCTATGTAACCCTATGGCTTTGGAACTGGTTGGTACCAGATATTTTTGGGCTCCCTTCCATTTCCTATTGGCAGGCCGTTGGCCTTCTGGCCTTGGCAAAAATCCTTTTCGGCAGTTTTGGGGGCCATAAGGGGCACAAGGGAAACGGGCATCGAAAAAAATGGAAATCCGGTGGCTGCCGCAACGCCAAAAAGGACATTTCCAAGTGGAAACATTACGAAAAGTTCTGGCAAGAGGAAGGGGGAAAGGCGTTTGACGCCTATATAGAAAGGCAAAAAAATGGGGAATAATAGTTTTAGGGCGGTGTTAAATAATTCTAAAACCTCGGAAACTTTTTATGTGTTTAAAGTTTCCAAATGTATATTTGCCCCCTATGCAAAAGGAAAAAATCTTGGAGAAAGCCACCGATATGTTCCTAAACCTTGGGTTTAAGAGCGTTACCATGGACGATTTGGCCAATGAAATGGGTATCTCCAAGAAGACCATTTACAATCATTTTAAGAACAAAAGTGATTTGGTCGGCGAAAGTACCATGAATCTTTTTTGCAATATTTCGGAGGGAATAGAGCACATATGTTCTTTGCAGAAAAACCCTATTGAAGAGCTGTACGACATCAAGAAGTTTGCCATGTTGCATTTAAAGAACGAAAAATCGTCACCACAGTTCCAGCTGCAGAAGTACTATCCAAAAATCCATGAGGATCTTAGGGCCAAGCAGTTTGAGGTAATGCAGAATCGTGTCCTGGACAATGTAGACCGGGGGATGGAACAGGGTATTTACCGTGGGAACCTAAACGTGGACTTCGTGTCCCGGATCTATTTTACAGGGGTTACCAGTATCAAGGATCAAAACCTTTTTCCCAACACCCAATTTCCCATTGCAAAACTCATGGACGAATATCTTGAATACCACCTTAGGGGCATTGTTACCCCCAAAGGGCGAAACATACTTAACGCGATAATCAACTCAAATCAAGAATAGATGAAGAATCCTTTTTTCATGTTCATGGCATTTTGTTCCCTATGGCTCGGAAATGCCCAGGAACGGGTGGAAAAAACCTATAGTTTTACTTTGGAAGAGGCCATTGCCTTCGCCTTGGAAAACAATTATAGCGCCATTAATGCGGATCGCGAACTGACCGATGCGCAAAAGCAAAAGTGGGAGGTTATTGCCTCGGGACTTCCCCAGATCGATGGCGCAGTAAACTACCAAAATCAATTAATGCAACAGGTAGTACAGCTTCCCGGGGAAATTGCAGGTGGGGATCCGGGCACCTTTGTAGAAGTAGTTTTTGGGCAACCGCAACAGGTTACGGCGACCGGAACATTGCGACAACAGATCTTTGATGGTTCCTACATTGTAGGCGTACAGGCTACCAAGGCCTTTTTGGAGTACAGCGCCAACAACAAGGAAAAGACGGACCTAGAAGTACGAAAGTCAGTGGTAGAGGCCTATGGCAATGTATTGTTGGCCCAGGAAAGTGTGACCATCCTAGAAAAGAACAAGGTTGCCTTGGACAAGAACCTATATGAGACCCAAAAGCTTTTTGAAAACGGTCTGGGCGATGAGGAAAGTGTGGAACAACTGCAGATAACCCTATCCTCTATAGAAAACCAACTCAAAAATGCGTTGAGGCTGGAAAAAATCACCCTTCAGATGCTCAATTTAATTATGGGCATCGATGTGGACGCCCCTACCCGGCTTGAAGAAAACCTGGAAGACCTTACCCAGGAACAGATTCGTTTTGGGCTCTTGGATTCCGATTTTGTCCTAGAAAACAATGTGGACTATAAAATTGTGGAAAACCTGAACGATCAACGCTTTTTTGAATTGAAAGCAGCCAAAAGTAAGGCACTGCCCACGCTCAATGCCTTTATCAATTATGGGGGGATTTCCTTCTCGGACCAATTCTCTTTTCTGGACAACGGGCAGGAATGGTTTGATTTCTCTACTTTCGGGGTAGATCTTTCCATTCC
>JBCCZF010000576.1:0-2538 GCA_039188035.1 Bacteroidota bacterium
CCAACAATAACAACCAACCCAAAAAAGATTCGTCAAAACCATCCCCTTCCCAAAACAAGCCTTCAAACAAAAAAAACACCCCACATCAACAAAAGAACGGCCACGATAAGCGTAGCAGTAATTTTGACAAGGATTTGAAAAACCGCTACAGGGAGCCGGAATTTGAATTCGACAGTATTATAGAAAGCGAAGGTGTCCTGGACATTATGCAGGACGGCTATGGTTTTCTTCGGTCCTCGGACTATAACTATCTCTCCTCTCCGGACGATATTTATGTTTCCCAATCGCAAATTCGACTTTTTGGCCTAAAAACCGGGGATACGGTACTGGGAAATGTAAGACCTCCCAAAGAGGGCGAAAAGTATTTTCCGCTAATCAAGGTGAATAAAATAAACGGTATAGACCCCCAGGTAGTCCGTGACCGTGTATCCTTTGAGCACTTGACCCCGTTGTTTCCGCAGGAGAAGTTTAAGCTGGCGGAAAGGCAAAGCAACATTTCCACACGGATTATCGATTTATTTTCTCCCATAGGCAAGGGACAAAGAGGCATGATCGTGTCCCAGCCCAAAACGGGAAAAACTATGTTATTAAAGGATATTGCCAATGCCATTGCGGCCAACCATCCGGAGGTATACCAAATTATCCTATTGATAGACGAAAGACCCGAGGAGGTTACCGATATGCAGCGCAATGTCCAGGGAGAAGTGGTTGCCTCCACTTTTGACAAGGAAGCTACGGAACACGTAAGGGTGGCGAATATAGTTCTGGAAAAGGCAAAACGTTTGGTGGAATGCGGCCATGATGTGGTTATTTTATTAGATTCCATTACCCGTTTGGCCAGGGCCTACAATACAGTACAACCCGCCTCCGGCAAAGTTTTAAGTGGGGGTGTGGATGCGAACGCGCTTCACAAACCCAAGCGTTTCTTTGGGGCCGCACGGAATATTGAAGGTGGGGGGTCTCTTTCCATTATTGCCACCGCACTTACGGAAACGGGATCTAAAATGGATGAGGTCATCTTTGAGGAATTTAAGGGTACGGGAAATATGGAACTCCAACTGGACAGACGTATCTCCAATCGAAGGATATTCCCAGCAATCGATTTGGTCTCCTCTTCCACCCGAAGGGACGACCTACTACTGGACGACAATACCATACAACGGATGTGGATCATGCGGAAATACCTTGCCGATATGAATCCTATAGAAGCTATGGAATTTTTAGAGCAGCGCATTAAGCAGACCAAAAATAACGAGGAGTTCTTAATGACTATGAATCAATAATATTCCTTCTATTTCCTATAAAAAGGCCCGTAAGGATTGTTCTCAATCCTTACGGGCCTTTTTGTGTTCGGAATGAAGGCATGGGTACACTTTTCCATTTAGTTAATTATCCGTGTTTGGAATCAATACCCGGTCTATTACGTGAAATACACCGTTGGTGCCCTGGATATTGCCCACGGCAACCCTAGTACTGCTACTGCCACTTCCATCGGTAATGCGAATGGAGTTGGTCCCCTCCAAGGTAAACGCCAGAACATCCCCTTCCAAAGTCGCTACTTGCTGACCGTTTTGAATATCATCCGCCAAAATGTTTTCTTCCGAAACAAGATGATGGTTTAAAACTGCGATAAGCGTATCCTCGTCAATATCGTCTACCTCGTTCCATTCCGTACTGTTTGAAAAAAGCACCTCAAAAGCACTGTTGGCAGGGGCAAATACGGTAATTGGACCGGGACCGGAAAGCAGGGCCTCAAAATCCTCCGAGGGAGTGGCCGTAGTAGCAGCCTCCACGAGATTGCTAAAACCGGGGTTCTCCACAAGTAAAGTGGCCAATGTGGGCAATTCGACCACTGCGTTTACGATATGCACCGTGCCGTTGGACAGCAGATTGTCCCCTCTACCATCGCTTATCCGTGCACTATTGTTAAAAAGTATACTGCCGGTTCCATTGATCAACATGCTTAAGGTGCTATCATCATCCGGGCCTTCCGCAAAAGTACGCACATAACCCACTTGACCTGTAAGGTTATTGCTCTGGAATTCCCCGGCAATGACATGGTTCAATAGGAGTTCACGTAATACTGCAACGGGTACCTCATTGATGTCCGCAAAATCGTTAAAGTCCAAAAACTCCTCAAAGGCGACATTGCTAGGCGCCAAAAGCGTAAAAAATCCGGTACCTTCCAAACTCTCCATCAAATTCGTTCGTTCAAGGGCAGCAGCCAAGGTGGATAAATCGGTAGAGGCATTTACAAAACCCGCAATATTAACGTCCGGACGTTCCACACCGCTATCATCATCGGAGCAGGCAACTACACATGTGGCGAAGAACAATAGATGAAAAAAGGTTTTGAAATTGGGTTGTACCATAGTAGTAATGTTATGTTTATTTTCAATAGTACCCTATAGAGTGCCACAATGGGAATTCGTTGCCTAAAACCTGGAACTTTAACAATTTTGCACCTTGCTTTCCAATGGTTTTGGAGGGATCAGGACGTAACACTACCTATACATAACAGAAAAACGCCCCCTTTGC
>JBCCZF010000577.1:0-2524 GCA_039188035.1 Bacteroidota bacterium
CCGCAGGCCCGAATATGGATTTATGGGGCCTACCTTCCCAATGATGTCAATGCTTTTCATACCCCGGACGAAGGTTTTTTGATTGGGGGTTGGGCAGATGATTTAGCACATAAAATACAAGCCGCACGAGTAATGCTTGCCCCTTTGCGCTTTGGGGCAGGTATCAAAGGGAAACTTGCCCTGGCCATGCAATGTGGCACCCCAAATGTGACCACGGGCATCGGGGCCGAGGGGATGTCCGGGGATTTACCTTGGAGCGGATATATAAGCGCTACGGCGGAGGAGTTTGCAGAAAAGGCGGTGGACCTCTATCAAAAACGAGAGGAATGGGATATTGCCCAACAGCAGGGATTACAAATTATAAACATTTGCTATAACAAGGCCAAATTACGTAGGGGTTTTTCCGAGGTGTTGGAGCAATTATCCTGTGGCCTAAATGCCTATCGCCAAAAGAATTTTATAGGACAAATGCTTTGGCATCATACCTTGACCAGTACCAAATACATGGGGAAATGGATCGAGGAAAAGCACAGGAAGGATTAACCGATAACCACTTGGGCCTTCCGAAGTTCGGCAATGTTCCGGACCCCGAGCTGTACCATATTGTTCTTTAAATCGTCCATAAGAATGTTTGCCACATGGTCGCCACCGTATTTTCCCAGAGCGGCCACTCCCCAGACAAAAGGTCTTCCGGACAGGACAAAGTCTGCCCCCAGGTAAAGGGCGCGCATCGCATCCAAACCGCTGCGGACACCCCCATCAAAAAGTACGGGCACTTTGCCTTGTATGGCTTTTACAATAGCGGGCAGGGCGTCCAAGGAGGGGATGGCCCCATTGAACTGTCTCCCACCGTGGTTGGAGACATAGATGCCGTCCAAACCGATGTTTACCAGCTCTGCGGCATCTTCCGGATGTAAAATGCCTTTTAGTACCACAGGCCCTTGCCAAATGTCCTTTAACCGTTTGCAATAATCCCAATCCAAGGTGCCTCCCAAGCGGTTGCCTACAAATCCGCTAACAAACCGCATATTGTTGTTATTGGTATAATGTTCCACTGTGCGCAACCGCGGCAAGCCATGTCTTAGGGTGGCCCAAGTCCAAGCCGGATGGGTAAGGCTTTGCCAAATAAGATCTGCGCTAATTTTGGGCGGCATGGTCAATCCAGCTCTTCTGCTGCGTTCCCTTCTGCTTGCCATAGGTACGTCCGCGGTAACCACCAAGGTATGAAATCCCGAATCCTTGGCCCTTTGTAAAAGGGAATCGCGTAGTTCTTCATCTTTGGGGGGATAGAGTTGGAACCATCCCATCCGTCCCACCTTTTCCCCAACGATCTCAGGGGTTTCCGTAGCTACGGTACTCAGACAATAGGGAATTTGTTGGCGATGGGCGGTCTCGGCCAGCATATGCTCCACCCGGGGCCACATGAGCCCGGTAAGGCCCACGGGGGCCATTCCCAAAGGGGCCGCATAGGGAACCCCAAAAAGCGAGGTTCCGATTTCGGCCTGGAGAGGCCCCTTACAAAATCGTGGAACAAAACGGATTTGGTTAAAAGCGTTGCGGTTCCCCCGGAGCAAGGTTTCGTCCCCTGTACCACATGCTAGATATTCCCGGGCCACCTTGGGCATTCTTTTTTGGGCTTTTTTGCCCAGATCTCCTAAGGTGGGATATTGGTTGGAGAACCGTTGTAATTTCGCTTGGTCGCCCATACGGTGAAAATACGGGTTATTGGGCAAAAACAGACTTCAAATTCAAAGAGCCGGTATGCCGCAAGATATAAAACGTAAGATTTGTTTTGCAAAATGCTGAAAACCAATTGATTTTGAAAATTCCTCACAACCATTTCAGAAACATTTTCCCTTTTCATCAAAGCAAGGGCCCCATTTCCAAAGTAGTGCTAAATGCCCATATATAAGCTGGGCCGGAATTTTTAAATCTTTTCCCAAGACACTATTGGTCGCTAATCATGAAATCTACTTTTAGCAAAAAGCCATTTCATTGGGCATACCTGACTTTGCGCTCATGTGTTGTCTTTTTCCTTAGTTTTGGTACGGTAAGACTACTATTTGGACACCACGCTTTAAAATCTTGTTTTTTTCTCATTACGGTTAACCCAAAAAAGGGTTCGATGGGACAATAGCGATGAAAACAATACTATGAAAAGAATTTTACTCAATCTCATATTCATTGTAGGTATTGCCAATACCGTAAAGGGACAAGAGGCCCTACTGTGCAGGGGCCACCATTGGACCGAGGAAGAAGCCAATCTAATGCTGAAAAGCTTTGCTTCCGAATGGGACGACCGCGTCTCCTGGGAAGCAAGGGCCAAGCGCATCAAACGGGGGATTATCCAGGGGATGCAACTGGATAAAATGCCCCGAATCTCTGGTAATTTCAAGCCAATACATGCCGATAGGAAAGTCATGGATGGTTACCTTGTAGAGAATATTGCCATTGAAAGCTTTCCAGGATTTTATATTACGGGAAACCTATATACCCCCATCGGGGGAAAGAAACCCTATGCGGC
>JBCCZF010000578.1:0-2522 GCA_039188035.1 Bacteroidota bacterium
ATGGTCTCTACAATTTTCTCGATTAGGAGCACTGCCTGAAGGGCTTCCCGCCGGGCGGTTTCCATAAGGCTGCTGTCCGGAATCTTGGAACGGATATGTTCCTTGGCCTCCTTGTTTAAAGCGGTAAGGTCCTCTGAAGAGAAATAATTGAACATACCACTTTTAATATCATAGAACTGAATGTCCGGTTCTATGGACAAAATCTCCGGTTGTGGAAATTGCTTTAGGATGATTTTTTTGTTTTCGGTATCCGAGAATAGCGCTACCTTTTTAAGATCATACCCTATTTGGGCTTTGGCATTGATGACCAACAAGGCCTTCTTCTTACTGCTCACCAAACTCATAAAGTGTTCCTTGACATTTTCGTAGGCATAAATCTCGGCGAAATCGCCTTCTACGGAAACCAGTTTGCAAACGCTTTTGATCTTGTCCAGAAGCACGGTGGATTGGCGTTGGGTCATCTCCTTTTTTCTTTTTTTACGAAAACGGGAGTAAATCCAATAGGTAAGGAGTACCCCTAAAATAAGACCTACAAAGACTGCCAGTATACCATCCATTGGATAAATATAAGAAGTGAATTTGATTTGAAAATTTGAAATTGTGGCAATTTGAAAATGAATCAATGGTTTACTGTAGCAAAGAACCTATGCGCCAATAGGGTAATTTGAAGATTTGAACATGGGCTATAGTGTTAAAAGAGAAAGGATTAAGATACATCTTCAACTTTAAATCCTTGTACTGAGCGAGTCGAAGTATTGAACCCTTTAGACCTCTTCCGCCTTGAACAACACCGGCCTACTTGGGGCGGCATCATTGTGGAAAGGTGCCACTTGAAGGTTCAAAAAGTACTTACCGTCCGCAATAGTGTTGTCCACATAGATCAACTCGGTAATAGTGGCCTTTTTTCTAGACGATCCCTTCCTATTCCAAAAAGCCCTGTGTGCCAAAAGGGCTCCCTCATCCTTTTCCTTGTCCACGGAGGGTAGGTCAATAAGCAAGTGGTCCACCCCAATATCCGATAAAAAATGGGCAGCCTCCTCTAACAAATAAGGCGGATTGGTATGGGAATACTGCCTAGAAAGCTTGGCCCTTGTATTGGGCAAGGTCCTAATGACCAACGCCTGGCGTTGGCCCTTGCCCAATACATACTCCAATTGCCTTTTTGAAATCACAAAATCATGCCCCTTTTTTTCAGGGGCGATGGTGAGCAATTCCGCCGCAAAGAAAAACTGGGACAACGCATCGTTTATGGAGTGAAAATCCTCCGTAATGTGGCCAAGGCATTCCGTATGGGTTCCATGGGCATGGGGATTGAACCATATATTGTTAAAGTTGATGGAAGCCCCTTCGGAAACCTTGGCCACAAAATCACGCTCCCGGTGAGGCACTATTTTGGGGGGATCCAAATACCAGGCCGTTACATTTTGGGCATCGCCCCGCAACGGCATGGCAATATCCAGGGGCCGGGAAAGGTCAATGGTATACGTTTTTCCGTTATAACCTATGGTTGCAATCATACCGAGTGTTATCAAGATAAATTTAACATAAAAAGATCGGATGCCAGACCATCTACAAAAAACGTGCCCTTCCTTGTTGTCCGTAGCACATCGCCATCCCAAAAAAGTAGGTGTTGGGCAATATGTTTTTGGGCTTGGGCCATGAGATACTCTTGATAACGGAATCCAAACTCGGCACCTATTTTATCCAAGGAAACCCCCCATAGGGTACGAAGACCCGTCATAACGTATTCATTGTACCGATCGGTAAGGGAGAGGTTTTCCATTTCCAAAGGCAAGATATCTTGTTTCAGGGCCTTGATATACTTGCTGTTATTCTTACTATTCCACATACGGTTACTGCCGTCATAGGAATGCGCGGAAGGACCAATGCCCACATAGTTCCTTTGCTGCCAATAGGCCGTATTGTTCCGGGAGAAGAACCCGGGCTTCCCAAAGTTGGAAATCTCATAGTGCACAAAACCCTTGTCCTCCAGGATATCCTTGAGCATATAAAAGTGTTCCTGGGCCCGCGCATCGTCTACATCTGGTACCGTACCTTCCTTAATCCAATGTGCCAAGGCCGTTTTAGGCTCCACGGTAAGGGCATAGCTGGATATATGTGGAATCCCAAAAGATAGGGCCGTAGCAATATTTTGCCTCCATTGGGCGCCGGACATGCCCGGTACACCATAAATAAGGTCCACGGAAAGGTTTTCAAAATACGTTTTTGCCCCTAGCAGACACGCTTTGGCCTGTTCCGACGAATGCGCCCGGTGCATAAACCGTAAATCCCGCTCAAAAAAAGACTGTATCCCAATGCTCAATCGGTTTATCCCTATGGTACGGTATTCTTGGAATAAGGTCCTAGAACCGCCCTGGGTTCCACTTTGGGGGTCTACCAGGTCGTCCGGATTGGCCTCCAAGGTAATCTCCGGATCTTTGGACACCGTGTAATTCCTGTGAATCGCATCTAGTATTTCCGCTATCTCATTTATCTTTAAAATGGAAGGGGTTCCACCGCCA
>JBCCZF010000579.1:0-2515 GCA_039188035.1 Bacteroidota bacterium
GACGTCCCCAAAGTTGGCAATATGCCCTTCCTTACCTTTTGGGACCCGTGGGTATTTTGGTTGGGGAGACTTGTATATCTCCTGAGTTCGGAGGGTAAAAAACGCGCATTTTGGGAATAGGTGTCAAAGACCAATATGCCCCTATCTCCGTACATAATGGTACCTCCACCGGAACTTCCTATGGTTTCATTGTCCTTTAGTTCATCGGGCAGGTCCGGTTTTAGACCGCCATCGTACCAGTTCAATTGAATATCCCCATGATGATCGTGCTTAAACTTTAGGTGTATTTTTGACGAGGGCGGACAGGATGCCTTATAGTCCGCTTCCACAAAGTCCCCGATCCACATGGTGGTACAACTGGCCTCTGCTTCTGTGGGATAGCCCAGATCCAAAACGCTGAATGGGGTTTCCAGAATATGGCAACCCATGTCGCCAAGGGCACCGGTGCCAAAATCCCACCAGCCCCGCCATTTAAACGGGAGATAGGCGGCATTGTAGGGCCTCATGGCCGCTGGGCCCAACCATAGGTCCCAATCCAATCCTTTGGGTACTTTTTGCTTTTCGGTAGGAACAGGCACGCCCTGTGGCCAAACCGGGCGATTGGTCCAGCAATCAATGGTATGCACTTTTCCGATCACACCACTTTCCACCCATTCCCGGGCAATTCGACTATCATCACTGGAAGCCCCTTGGTTGCCCATTTGGGTCACAATACCATTTTCGGCAGCTACCTTGGTCATTAACCGTGCCTCATGAATATTATGGGTCAATGGTTTTTCCACGTAGGCATGTTTTTTTGCCCGCATAAAGGGCAATGCTATGGACGCATGCGTATGATCGGGTGTGGCCACGCAAATGGCGTCGATGTCCTTCAGCTGTTCATCGTATACTTTTCTAAAGTCCTTGTAGGTTTTGACTTTTGGAAAAAGCTTGTAGGTAGAAGCGGCCCTGTTGTCGTCAACATCACAAAGCGCAACAAATTTTACGTTGCCTGTCTGCGTCAATCCCCGGACCACACTGTTCCCCCTTCCGCCAACACCAAAGGCAGCCATATAAAGGGTGTCGCTAGGGGGTACATGGTTTTTTCCAAGTACAAAACTGGGCACAATGGTAAAGGCAGCGGTACTTTTTGCTGCGTTTTTCAGGAATTTTCGTCGTTGCATTTTGATGTGGTTTGATGAGGCTCTGAAGATACAAAATCTAAACGTCCGCGCTATTTTTTTTCTCCCAATGGAAGTAAAGGGCAGCTATCCTTTGGGAGGGTAAGGTGTTTGCAAGCAACTACAGTTTGCCCTCCCATTCGGCATAAAACCGATCCAGGTAATCCAATAGGAACTGGTGTCGTTTTTCGGCCAGTTTTTTACCGGTTTTGGTATTCATTTTATACTTTAGGAGCAACAACTTTTCGTAAAAGTGGTTGATGGTTGGGGTAATGGATGTTTTGTATTCCTCTTTAGTAAGGTTCAACCTGGGGGGAATGTCAGGATTGTACAATTCCCTGTTTTTATACCCCCCGTAGTTAAATGCCCTTGCAATCCCAATGGCACCAATGGCATCCAATCGGTCTGCATCTTGCACCACCTGAAGTTCCCTGGAATTGAATTGCCCCTTTCTTGTCTCATCGAATGAATTTTTAAAGGAAATGTTTTCTATAATTTTAACCACATGATCAATGATGGTGTGCTCCACGGCAATGGAGCTTAAAAAATCAATGGCTCTTTTTGGTCCTATGGTCTCATCTCCATCATGGAACTTGGCATCTGCAATATCGTGAAGAAGTGCCGCCAAACTAGCTGTTAGAACATCTACTTTCTCATCCTTGGCAATAAGAATGGTATTGTTAAAAACACGTTGGGTGTGAAACCAGTCATGACCGCTTTCTGCCCCTTTCAGGGTGCTTTTGACAAAGGCCACGGTTGCTTCTATGATTTCAGTATCGGTCATGGAGCAATGATTCCTTTTTTTATGATAGCTTCTGTTTTATCAATGATCAGGTCCAGTTCATCATTAATTTCAAGCGGTTTTTGGACGTCAAAAGTTAAATGGCACCCCAATCCCATAGGAAACTTTCCATAGCGTAATAACTTCCAGGAATTATTGATGCTGATGGGAACCACTAAAGCAGAAGGGGCGTTTTTCATCAATGTTTTCAATCCCATAGGTTTAAATTTTTTAGGATTTCCGTCCCTGCTACGGGTACCCTCTGGGAAGATAACGGCACTTCTTTGATGGGTTTCGATGTATTTTCCCAATTTGGCAATTTCGGACAAAGCTTGGACGCCATCTTTTCTATCAATAAGTGCGGACCCCCCATACTTTAAATTGAAGGAAACACTTGGGATACCTTTGCCCAGTTCCTTTTTGCTTACAAATTTGGGATGATGCTTTCGCATATACCAAATGATGGGAGGAATATCATACATACTTTGGTGATTGGTTACAATAATCAATGGCCTATCCCGCGGAATATGCTGGGAATTTCTAAACGTAAATCGAGTGCCTAAAATATTGAGGC
>JBCCZF010000580.1:0-2507 GCA_039188035.1 Bacteroidota bacterium
TCGCTATGTACTTTGGGAATGGAGGTTTGAAAATCCCATCCGTTAAAGTTAAAATGAAACGGGGTCACCAAGGTATACGCATATTCCAGGATACTGCCCACCTCCATTTTTGGAAAGGTGAAGGACTTTACCGTCCATCTTTCGGAAACATCCTTGTCAAAAATCTCCGAAGGCAACACATTGTATTGTTGTGTCCCATTATGGGTAACCGCTTTTAGTTGGGTTATTTTCTCCGCAAGGGAGTTGTTATGGTACCAAGGAATCTCTACGGTACCTTCGTCAAAGCCTTCCCTATCCAAAATTTTGATTTTTACATGATATTCCTTGACCAGACGTATGTTCCGGTCAATGATCTTAAAGTAATTGTCGCCCCTTTCATACAGTACTACCGCATGTGCGGTGGTATCCTTTTTGTATTGTGTAAGCTGTCTTTCCTTGAGCAAAATTTCCCCAAAGGGCACTTTGCGTTGGCCAATACAAACTAGGACGGAAAACAGGGAAAGAAAGGAAAGGGCTATACGCGGTCTGGGTATCATGGTCGGGTTGTTTTTGCTTTGCGTTCAAGCACTCCTACAGCAACGTAGATGGGCAATGGATTATTGCAAGTGATTTATGGTTTGCCGAATTTCGGCAAGATCCGTCAACAGATGCTCCAAATCGCCCAAGGGCAACATATTGGCCCCGTCGCTTTTGGCATTGGCCGGGTCGTAATGGGTTTCCATAAAAAGGCCGTCTATCCCTGCGGCGATTCCGGCCCGCGCCATGGTGGAAATTAGGGTTGGCCTTCCGCCGGTTACCCCAGAGACTTGGTTGGGTTGTTGTAGCGAATGCGTTACGTCCAGGACAACGGGGGCGTACTGTTTCATAGTAGGAATGCCTCTAAAATCCACGACCATATCCTGATAGCCGAACATGGTTCCCCGATCGGTGACCATCACTTGTTCGTTGCCCGAATCGCTTACCTTTTTTACCGCATGTTTCATGCTTTCCGGGCTCATGAACTGACCCTTTTTAAGGTTGACGGTTTTTCCGGTTTTCGCGGCGGCTACGACCAAATCCGTTTGGCGCACCAAAAACGCAGGGATTTGGAGCACGTCCACATATTCCGCTGCCATTTGGGCGTCGGGTACTTCGTGGATATCCGTCACCGTGGGCACCCCAAAGGTATCGGAAACCTTTTTTAGGATATTGAGCGCTTTTTCATCCCCAATGCCCGTAAAGGAGTCGATTCGGCTGCGATTGGCTTTTTTAAAGCTACCCTTAAAGATATAAGGAATCCGAAGTTTGTCCGTCACTTTTGCGATATGCTCCGCAATGCGAAGGGCCATTTCCTCTCCCTCAATGGCGCAAGGACCGGAAAGGAGGAAGAAGTTGTTGGCATCGGTATGTCTTAGTTGCGGTATCCGGGAAAGCTCCATTTCTTAAAGTTTCCGTAAAGATAGTGTTTCGCCACAGTTTCCTTGTTAGATTTAACCTCGCCTAAACCACATTTTATGTTCATTAAAAAGTATTGCGCCCAGGCTTGCGCCTTGCTGTTTTTGGTAGGGTCCCTCCAGGCACAGACCAGCGAAAAGGGGAACACTTTTGATCTGGTGAACCTGGAGCGCCACCAAGTTACCTTTAACCTTTTTGGCCCCGGTCTACGCTATGAATTGGGCTTGTTTCGCAACGTAAGCGCTTCCACAAGTTTTAATCCCGCTTTGGCCTATTATCAGGAAGGCCATAGTTTTGGGTACGCCTGGCATATCCGTATTCGGTATTACCTGAATTTTCGGAACAGGTTGGATATCAACAAAAATATTGTGGGCAACTCCGCCGATTATGTTGCGCTGGCCCGGAGCATCTTTTGGGGGCCATTGCAACTTGTCCAGGACATTAGGCCGGATACGGATTATGCCATGGCCTTTTATGGCGGCGTATATGGTGTTCAACGCACCAATAGAAAGGGCTTCAATGTTAATGCGGAATTGGGTTATGGCTATTATCGGGGCGACGGAGTGCCCAATGGCTATGGACCTTTGCTCAACGTTACCTTTGGTTGGGTGGCCACCAAACGGAAATCCAGGAAACCGGTATTTGAGTGAGTCGTTCCCGCGTAGGCGGGAATCCCATTAAGATGCCAATTTCAATACCTTTGGTTTAATCTTTGATGAAATCCTGAAAGCCTTCTAATCCAGTACAAATGAAAAACTTGGTTCTCCCTTGCGCTTTGTTGTTTTTGTTTTTTGGTAATGCACAGTCCCGTAACAATGTGGAGTCACATCAGTTTGGGATAAACATATTGCTTCCTGGTGTAGTCTACGAGTTGGGGCTTTCCGAAAACACCACCTTGGCTTCCGAGCTTACCTTTGGTTTTGCCCTAACCGGCTGTACGGACTGTGAAACGGATTTTGGTATTTACCCTATTGGCAGGTTGCAGTATCGCTACTACTATAATTTTGACCGAAGAATAAGCAAGGGCAAAAGGATATCCGGCAATTTGGGCGCCTTGGGCCGGCTTGATCACA
>JBCCZF010000581.1:0-2504 GCA_039188035.1 Bacteroidota bacterium
GAAATCGAGAAGGAAATCAACAAAAGATATCGGCGTGCCTATCCGGACATCCATATCAATAAAAAATTAGGGCTGAACATAGGGGGGGATTACCGTTGGAGAAGAAATGGGGAGCGGCACCTCTTTAATCCGTTGACGGTGTCCAAATTGCAACAGGCTGTAAGGCTTAGCAGTCAAGAAAGTTATGATACCTATTCGAAGGCCATCAATGAGCAGTCCGAAAAATTAATGACCATAAGAGGTCTGTTTGAATTCGACAATTTAGACCCTATTCCCTTGGAAGAAGTGGAGCCCTGGACGGCCGTTGTTAAACGATTTAAGACAGGAGCCATGTCCTATGGCTCCATATCCCGTGAGGCACATGAGAATCTGGCGATAGCCATGAACCGAATTGGGGGGAAATCCAATTCGGGAGAAGGGGGCGAAGATAGAAATCGCTTCCAGAAGGATGTGAACGGGGATAGTAGAAATTCTGCCATAAAACAGGTGGCATCGGGTCGTTTTGGGGTCACTTCCCATTATCTGACCAATGCTCGGGAAATCCAAATAAAAATGGCCCAAGGGGCCAAACCGGGGGAAGGCGGGCAACTTCCGGGGGAAAAAGTACTTCCCTGGATCGCCAATGCAAGAAATTCTACCCCCTTTGTTGGGCTAATTTCCCCTCCGCCCCATCACGACATCTATTCCATTGAGGATTTGGCACAGCTGATCTACGACTTAAAAAATGCCAACAGGGAAGCACGGGTCAATGTAAAGTTGGTTTCCGAAGTAGGTGTGGGTACCATAGCCGCAGGAGTCTCCAAAGCCAAGGCGGATGTAGTGCTCATATCCGGTTATGACGGGGGTACGGGTGCCTCCCCGCTCACCTCCCTGAAACACGCGGGACTACCCTGGGAGTTAGGATTGGCGGAAGCACAGCAGACCTTGGTATTAAACGATTTGCGAAGTCGTATCGTAGTGGAATGTGATGGACAGTTAAAAACCGGAAGGGATGTTGCCATTGCCTGTCTACTAGGGGCCGAGGAATTCGGTTTTGCCACCGCGCCCTTGGTGGCCTCCGGATGTATTATGATGCGGAAATGTCATTTGAACACCTGTCCTGTAGGAATTGCCACCCAAGACAAGGAACTGCGCAAAAACTTTAAGGGAACTCCTGAACATGTCATCAACTTCTTCTATTATGTAGCGGAGGAACTGCGAAAAATAATGGCACAACTCGGTTTTAGGACCGTCGGGGAAATGGTAGGGCAGGTACATAAGATCAACGCAAAAAAGGCCATACGGCACTACAAGGCAAAGGGGCTTGATCTATCGTCCATCCTCTACAACCCTGCGGAATATTCGGAAATGACCTTAAAAAATACCGAAAGGCAGGATCATGGCCTTGAAGGGGTTATCGATTTTCAAATACTGGAAGATTCCCATAGGGCCATATACCGGAAGGAGAAGACCTATTTGGACTACACCATAAAGAATACCAACAGATCCGTGGGGGCCATAGTGAGCAATGAGATTTCAAAGATTTACGGCCATCTGGGTCTACCCGAAGATACCTTGAATATCAATTTCACGGGGTCCGCCGGGCAGAGCTTCGGTGTTTTTGGGGCTCCGGGCATAACCTTCAACGTAGAAGGCAATTCCAATGATTACTTGGGCAAAGGGCTCTCCGGTGCCAAGATAATTGTAAAAAAGCCCACGGCGGCCACTTTTGTTGCTGAAGAAAACATTATAGTGGGCAACGTATGCCTGTTCGGGGCAGTACAGGGAGAGGCCTATATAAACGGTATTGCCGGGGAGCGATTTGCGGTCAGGAATTCAGGGGCCACGGCGGTAGTCGAAGGTATTGGCGATCATGGATGTGAATATATGACGGGGGGCAAAGTGGTTGTCCTGGGCAGGACAGGCAGGAATTTCGCCGCTGGAATGAGCGGGGGTATTGCCTATATATATGACCCCGAAGAGCGATTTGTCAATGGGTTGTGCAATACGGAAACCATCGAATTCGAAGAGATTTCGCACCAGGATGGTATCGATTTAAAAGAGACCATAGAGAAGCATGTGGCCTATACAGAAAGTGGGCTGGGCCAAAAGATTTTGGCCGATTGGGAAAACAACCTGGATCATTTTGTAAAAGTGATGCCCATTGAATACAAAAGAGCCCTAAAACGCTTGGAGACGGAAGAGCAGATGGTCGAAGAATTAGTTTAGCATTAGAAAGAAATACGTATGGGAAAGATAACCGGTTTTAAGGAATACGAAAGGCAAGATGAGTCCTATGCTCCGGTTAAGGAGCGTAAAAAAAACTATAAGGAGTTTACAATACCCTTGACGGAAAAGGAAATCGTAAAGCAGGGGTCGCGTTGTATGGATTGTGGTATACCCTTTTGCCATAGCGGTTGCCCATTGGGGAACTTAATTCCGGATTTCAACCACATGGTACACCAACAAGAATGGAAAAAGGCATCCTGGATACTGCATTCTACAAACAACTTCCCGGAATTTAC
>JBCCZF010000582.1:0-2503 GCA_039188035.1 Bacteroidota bacterium
GGGCAATTCATCGACTTTGAAAACAATGGTGCCCCTATGGCCAATTTGGAGTTTATTCAGTGCGGTATAGTGCTTTAAATTGGCGATTTCCTTTTCCAATGGGGTGTATTGCGCTTTACAGTCGTAAAGCATATATCTTAGCACCGAGGAAAGCTCTATAATTATGTTGGGGGTTTCCGGCGAATTGTCTATGGCGTGCACATACAGGTTGTTGAGGTTATTGAATAAAAAATGGGGGTTGATCTGCGACTTTAAAAACTGCAGTTCGCTTTCCTGGACCAAACTCCTTAAACTCTCTATTTCACTCTGCTTGCGATTGTAATCCCAGGCCAACTTAAAACCCACAAACACAAAAATCAAGGGCAAGGTTTCCATTAGGCTAAAGAGCACCCCCGGAAAATAGGCACCCCTGGTTTCCGGGAAGTAAATCTGCTCCAAAACAAACTCGTCTACCAAGATTACTAAAAAAACGAGCACCGTAACCGATATCCCGAACAGCACAAACTTCTTTGTAGCATAGAATTTTGGCAACAATATGTAGTTGATTACCATTGCCGCCAAGGCATAATTGAAGAAAAAGACCGCCTTATACGGAATGGCGGTAAACTCCACATTCTTTTCGTTGTAGAACAACAAATCCTGACTGTAGGAATAGAACATGAACAGGATTATGGCGACCATAACCTGAAAAGCAAACTCCCCGTAACCTTTTTTGAACAACATGCCAACAGCATTCGCAGGATGCAAATATGCGTAATTGATTGTATTATTTGGTGTTACAGGGCAAATGATTTATGGGCCGCCTCAAAAGAAATATCCCCCTTGACGTTCAAGGGGCGTAAAATGTCGTTCACAGATTAATCCTTTTTCCATTGGGTAAGAATACAGACTTTTGCCCCCTAATTTATATTTGGTCTAAATTTAGAATGAAGATTTGGCAAGCCGTTTTTTTTGTTTTGATCTTTTTTTCCGCCGCCCACTTTTGCCGGGCACAAAATCTGATTTCGGGTAGCGTACAGGACGAACAGGGGCTAACCCTGCCCGGGGTAACCATTCTTATCAAAGGCACCACCCAGGGCACATCTACGGACATGGAAGGGAATTTTGAGCTAAAGGTTCCCGCGGCAACCGTAGTGCTGGTTTTTTCAGGAATCGGTTATGAAACCAAGGAAATGGAAGTAAATGCCGCTGTAGCTTCCAAGAAATTTCGGATTACCTTAAAGGATGCCTTGACACAGCTAAACGCCGTGGAGGTGGTGGGCGAGTCCAAGTCTTCCCAAATCGAGAAAAAAGGGTTTAGCGTTGCAGCCATAGAAACCGCGGAGATAAAGACACAGAGCGTACGTATAAACGCGGTACTGAACAGAACGGCAGGGGTACGCGTGCGTTCGGCAGGAGGTATAGGCTCTGATTTTGAATATACTTTGGACGGCATGTCCGGCAATGCCATTCGCTTTTTTATCGACGGCATTCCCATGGATTATTTCGGATCTTCCTATTCCATAAACAACTTGCCGGTTTCCTTGATCGATCGCATTGACGTTTATAAGGGTGTGGTCCCCGTGGAACTGGGCTCTGACGCTTTGGGCGGGGCCATTAACCTGGTAACGGATCAAAATCTGGACAATTTTATGGAGGCCTCCTATTCGTTTGGCTCCTTTAACACGCACGAAGTGGCCCTGCACGGGCAATGGAGGGCCAAATCGGGTTTTACCACAAGATTGTCCACCTTTTATACCTATTCGGACAACAATTATAAGGTCTGGGGCGAAGGGGTTTTTTATGGGGAGGAAGGCACGGGCAGGGCCATTGAATTTACCAAGGACAATCCGGCCGAACGCTTTAACGACGATTTCCAGACCTTAATGGGCAAGCTTGATGTGGGTTTTGTGGGAAAAAAATGGGCTGATCGTTTTTTTATCGGCCTTTTGGCCTCCGACCAAAAAAAAGGGGTGCAAACCGCGCAGACCATGGCCCAGGTATTTGGGGAGTTCCGCAACAATGAGGAAGTGCTTATGCCCCATCTATCCTATACAAAAAATGACCTGTTCGCAAAGGGACTGGACGTAAACGCCTTTGCGGGCTATTCGGATGTTACCACCGTGGTCGTGGATACTACCATGAACCGATACGACTGGAGGGGCCAGATTATAGGCACCAACCCTGGCGGTGGGGAAAATGGGCGTAATGGGCGGTCGCTCTTCACCCAAAAGGACAAATCGGTAGTTACACGCCTCAATACCACCTATAAACTGCCCTTAGACTTTAAACTGGGTTTCAATTACCTCCATTCAAGTACGCGCCGTAATGGGGAAGACCCATTTTCCCCGGTTTTTCGAATCCCCTTTGTGGAACCCCAAAATATAGGGACACACTTTGCCGGACTGTCCCTGGAAACGGTACAATTGGAGAACAGGCTCAATGCCAACATATTTGTAAAATACTACGGGTACAATGCGTCCATCAATGATTTGATCTTTACCACGGAATGGGAGATTATTGA